>NZ_JBSXNR010000038.1:0-27961 GCF_056857735.1 Flagellimonas sp. L-11 | reverse complement strand
TGTTGGTTGTAATCTTGAAAATTGGTGTTCATACGTCTGGTTATCAGACTATAATTTACGCTAAATACAGGATGAAAACAAGCAAATGCTCCTGTATATTCAATAAAAAAGCTGTCCCGGTTATGAGACAGCTTCTTTTTTTATATCACTTTTTTAATGACCCTGAGCTGATGGGTGTACCTTTTTTCTTCTGAATTGAAGATGCCGGTATGGTCTATCCTATCAATCCGAACGAGACCATTTACGTGTATAATATAGTTGTCCTTCAAAATAATGCCGACATGGTCAATTATTCCTTCGTTATCATCAAAAAACGCCAAGTCGCCAGGTTCGCTCTCTTCGATAAAACTTAGGGCCTCCCCTTGCTTGGATTGTCCCTCCGCCGTTCGTTCCAAAGAGTACCCATTAATTTTATATACCATTTGGGCAAACCCGGAACAATCAATCCCAAATGGGGTTTTTCCACCTGAAAGAAAAGGGGCTTTTATATACATAATGGCCGTATCGACCAAACTATCCTTTGGGTTTTTGCCGTTGTGGATACTGCCCTCAAAAGTGTGGCCCAATAATTCAGGAGCGTTGATCATAGATCCCATAAGTATGGGCAATAGCATACCATCATTGGTGCAGATATGGGATATAACATCGGAACATATCTTTTGCGGTTGGAGCGTTTCTAGGTTATTGTATGTTTCCTCGGCAATAAGTTTGAACTGGTTGTTGGGTATCCAACCCTCAAAATTGTCATAAGCTGCCCGAATTCTGCTCCATTTTTTTCTGCTCTCCAAAACCTTGAAATGCTCGCCATATAATAATTGGGATGACATTTCGGCACAATCGTCCGGGTTTGTTCTAATGGGAACAATACTTAGAGGACAAATTCCATATTGCATTTACTGTACAGATTGAATCCCTCATTGAGGGTTTTATTCCCCGACGTTCTATGTCGAAATGAATTAATTATTTTCGTTTGAATACCTCATGGGATTGCCCCGAGGAGTTGGTTTACTAATTTCTTTCCATAACAATTGATGAAGCTCCACCGCCACCGTTACAAATGGCCGCAGCTCCCAATTTGGCATTGTTTTGCTCCAAAATATTCAACAATGTTATGGTAATTCTTGCTCCCGAACAACCCAGAGGGTGCCCCAGCGATACCGCCCCACCGTTTACATTTACATTGGAATCATTCAGGCCAAGGATTTTCATGTTGGCCAATCCAACCACCGCAAATGCTTCATTGAACTCAAAATAATCAATATCGGCAATGGAAACCCCAGCACGGTCAAGAGCCTTGGGCAGGGCCTTTGCGGGTGCGGTTGTAAACCATTCGGGTTCATGGGCGGCATCGGCATACCCTTTAATAGAGGCCAAAGGTGTTAAACCAAGTTCCTTGGCTTTTTCTTCGCTCATCAAAACAACTGCGGCGGCACCATCGTTAATTGTGGATGCATTGGCCGCGGTAACCGTTCCATCTTTGGTAAAAGCAGGCCTTAGGGACGGTACTTTTTCCAATTTCACATTTTTGAATTCTTCGTCTTCACTTACAACTATAGGTTCCCCTCTTCGTTGAGGTACTTCAACGGGAACCACTTCGTTATCGAACTTCCCGCTTTTCCAAGCTTCGGCCGATCGCTTGTAGGATTGAATGGCATAAGCATCTTGGTCTTCCCTGCTGAATTTGTATTCGGTGGCACAGGCATCGGCACAAACGCCCATGGCATTTTGGTCGTAGGCATCTACAAGGCCATCTTTCTGCATTCCATCCACTAGGGTTGTTGGGCCAAACTTGGTTCCATTTCTCATATAGGCATAGTGAGGTATAAGGCTCATGTTCTCCATTCCACCTGCCACGACAATGGAATTTTCGCCCAAAGCAATGGATTGAGCGCCTTGCATGATTGCTTTCATGCCCGAAGCACATACTTTATTTACGGTTGTGCAGGGCACGGTATTGGGGATGCCGGCAAAAATAGCAGCTTGTCTGGCAGGAGCCTGTCCCGTACCTGCCTGTACCACGTTGCCCATCAAAACTTCTTCAACAAGTTCGGGTTTTAGGCCTATTTTGTCCAGAGCCCCTCTTATGGCCACAGCTCCCAATTTTGGGGCAGGAACACTGGATAGTGCCCCCATAAAACTTCCAATTGGGGTCCTTGCAGCGGAAACGATTACTACTTTTTTCATATGTGCATTTTTACTCTTGCGAAAATACTAAATTTAAATGCAAACCGATAAGGGTCTCGGGCAACGGACTTCTTATATATATTTTCTATTTTTGAGGCTAACAGTTTTAGGGAATGGGAAAAACTTTGGATAATGTATATAAACACCAATCGCTGGTCTACAAATATTTCCTGTATGTAGTTTCGATTGCCCTGATTGTATTCTTTTTCCCAAAAGGAGGGAAGTTTAAGTACGATTTTCAAAAGGGCAAACCTTGGCAATATGAAAACCTGTATGCCCCAATTGATTTTTCCATAAAAAAGACCCAAAAGGAGATAGAAGAGGAAAAATCCTCGATCAGGGCCAATAAAACCGACTATTACACCTATAATGCTTCTGTGGTTTCTGATGTTAGAGCAGAAGTTGCTGCAGTGTTGAATACACTTTTTCAATCGGGCAACTTTTCCTCAAAACAACGACAATCATTGAGGAGTCTTTCCGAAGAAGTTATTGAAGATATTTATACTAATGGCGTTTTTCAAAACTTACCTGAATCCGAATCCACAGTAATAGTAAAAAATAACGAGGCGCAACCTGTTTCTCCAAGCGATTATTTGGCTCTTGAGCAAGCTAAAAAAGAAATGTCGAGCCGTTTTTCAGGGACCAACATGGTCGGGGCTCCTCGTTTGACCGAAATATTAAGGAATAGCCTAAAGGCAAATCTTTTTTATGACGAAGCTCTAACCGAAAGTGCTTTAAGCGATGAGCTTTCAAAGATCTCGTACACGCGTGGCGAGGTCGACCAAGGGAAATTGATCATTGCCAAAGGAGAGATTGTGGAGTCCGAGGACTTTAAAATATTGAACTCTCTTAAAGATGAGTACGAGTCGGAGCTCTGGATGGGAAGCAATTATTATTTTATTTTACTTGGGTATACCGTATTGGTAGCCTTGGTGCTCATTATGTTGTTCCTATTTTTGAAACGGTACAGGAGCGAGATTTTCCAGAACAACAACAAGGTTACTTTTATTTTCTTCAACATTTTGTTGATGGTACTCGCCACCACATTGATGACGAAGCATTACGAGAACTATATCTATATGGTCCCCCTGTGTATTTTACCATTGGTATTGAAAAACTTTTTTGATGCCAGGTTAGGATTGTTCGTCCATGTGTTGACTGTTTTGATCCTTGGTTTTGTAGTGCCCAACAGTTTTGAATATATTTTTTTACAGACCATAGCAGGTATTGTTACCATTTTAACTGCCTCAGAGCTATACAAGAGGGCCAATCTGTTTATATCGGTGGGTCAGATTACCTTGATTTACATAGTTGGTTATTTTGCCTTCCATGCCATCCATGAAGGTAATTTGCAAAATATTGAATGGATATTGTTTGGTGTTTTTGTGCTGAATGGCCTTTTGACGCTTTTTGCCCAACCGCTGATCTATATGTTCGAAAAAGTGTTCGGACTTGTATCCGATGTGTCGTTGTTGGAGCTTTCCGACACCAATTCTAAATTGCTAAAGGAATTATCGGACAAGGCTCCCGGGACCTTTCACCATTCATTGCAGGTGGCAAATCTTGCTGAAGCAGCTGCCAATGAAATAGGTGCGAATGCCATGTTGGTCAGGGTAGGGGCACTGTACCACGATATAGGTAAGATGGAGCGTCCGACCTATTTTACCGAAAATCAGATTACCAACGTTAATCCGCACGATGATTTACCGCCCAAGGAGAGCGCCAAGATTATTATAGACCATGTAATCAATGGTATTGAAATAGCACGAAAAAACAATTTGCCAGACCGTGTTATCGATTTTATTAGGACCCACCATGGAACAACCATGGTCTACTATTTCTATAAAAAACAACAAGAATTGGATCAAGAGGTGGATAAGGAAGATTTTAAATACCCTGGACCAATACCTTTTTCAAAGGAAACCGCTATATTGATGATGTCGGATGCTGTGGAGGCCGCCTCCAAAAGTTTAAAGGATCCGACTTTTACCATAATAGATGAGTTTGTGGAGAAAATAGTAAAGGGACAGATGCAGGCCGACCAGTACTTGAATGCCAATATTACCCTCAAGGAAATTGAAATGGTAAAGAAGGTACTCAAACAAAAGCTCACCAATATCTACCATTTACGAGTGGAATATCCTGAATAGCAGGGAAGTGATAAAAGTTCCATGAAAAAAGTGTAAAAATAGTTGCGATCTTACATCTGAAAAGGTACATTTGCATCCGCATTTTCAGATGCATGTTCATAATTAATTAATTGGAGAGGTGCCGGAGTGGTAACGGAGCAGATTGCTAATCTGTCAGCGCGTAAGTGCTGCCCGGGTTCGAGTCCCGGTCTCTCCGCTTTTTCCAACATACTTCGGGGTGTAGCGTAGCCCGGTTATCGCGCCTGCTTTGGGAGCAGGAGGTCGCAGGTTCGAATCCTGCCACCCCGACGAACCATAAATCAAATGGTATCAAGCACTGTCAACTGACTGATTGACAGTGCTTTTTTATTTTTTATGCATTCATTTGATATCATTTAAATACATATAAAAAGTGTAGAGTTCGGTGAATGGTTCGGTACGTTCCTTGTGCATAATTTAGCTACAGTTTGACGCTGTTTATGGGTGTTTTGCAAACCTGTTTTGTCAAACCCAAAAGCTATGTATTATGCGAAATTCCAACACTTTAAAGGTTCTACTCTTCACAAGGGACACCTCCAATAACCCTGAAAAATTGACCATTTACGCCCGCATCACCGTCAACGGAAAACGGGCAGAAATCAGCCTGAAACGATATGTTTCGGTGAATGAATGGGATGAAACGAGAGGAAGACTCCATGGCCTGACCCACAAGGCCCGTTTATTGAACAGCTATCTGGATGAGGTGTATGGTGCCATCATGGACACCCATAAACAATTGTTGCGTGGGGACAAGCTTATCACGGCTCAGGCAATCAAGGCCCGTTATCTAGGGCAGGACGAGCAACACAAGACCCTTTTAGAACTTATCAAATACCACAACGAATCACAAAAGAACAAGCTTCGCCCGGGAACCATGAAAAACTATTATGGTACAGAAAAATACCTTAAGAGGTTTTTACATGAAACGCGCAGACTTGAAGATATCAATTTGAAACAATTGAACTATAAGTTCATTACCGATTTTGAAAATCACTTGATCAATGGGCCTGAACTCCAAAAGGGAAAGAAGTGCACCAATAACGGGGCCATGAAACATTTGGAGCGTCTAAGGAAAATGGTAAATCTTGCCGTGAGGTTGGAATGGTTGGACAAAGACCCCTTTGTAAATTATAAAAAACGATATAAGAAGACTGAACGCTCTTTTTTGACCGAAAGGGAACTCAGGCTCATTGAGGAAACAACATTTTCAGGAAAGGGGTATGAACGAGTGAAGGACACCTTTCTTTTTTCATGTTATACCGGATTGGCCTATGGAGATGTGAAAGCTCTAGATATAGATCATTTGAGGTTTGGGATAGATGGGAACCTTTGGATTTATACGAAAAGGGAAAAGACCAATGAAACGGTCAAAGTTCCATTACTTCCCAAAGCAAAACAAATTTTGGATAAATATAAAAACTGTAATGAAAGGTTGATACACGGAAGGTTATTACCTGTATTGAGCAACCAAAAGACCAACAGTTATTTAAAGGAGATTACAAAGGTCTGCGGAATCTATAAGAATATTTCATTTCATACCGCCAGACACACTTTTGCTACAACGGTAACACTGTCCAATGGTGTTCCAATCGAAACCGTTTCCAAGATGTTGGGACACACTAAACTGACCACCACACAGATTTATGCTAGGGTACTGGAACACAAGATAGGGGAGGACATGCAGAACCTGATTGACCATATGAACCAAAAGGAACATAAAAAAGCAATCGGGGATTGAAAAGGGTATTCAGAACTACGACTGAATGGGAGTTGTTCGGAATAGCAAGAGGGTGATGCGCAAATTGCGCCATCACGGTTGTTTTCGGGTCTTCAACAAGTTGAAAACCAGTTAATTGAACAGATATTGGAATACTGTACTAAAATCTGGGCTACAGTAAATTTTTCCAAAATCTACAGTAAACCCTTTGGGAAGCCCTGTAAACACTGGAAATTTTTGATGCAAAAATTGACGCAATTTCACTAAAAAACAAAATTCGGCCTATGGAAAAGCAAATAACAAACGGCAGAACAAAGAAAGGAACAAGTGGTTATTCCAATATCACAGTAAAGAAGGAAACGGCCATACGCTTCCGCACTTATTCCAAAAGGTTCAACAAGTCCCATAGTGAGGTATTGGACGGAATGATACAATACTTCATGGAGAACCATCTTGACCCTTTTGGAGAGGGAACAAAGGCCATTCTTGATAGTATCAAAAAGTTGCAATTGGAGATGATGAAAAAATTCGATAGGATCATCGCCATTATAAAGAACATGGAAAAGACCAGTATCCGGCCGACCTATGAAATGGTGCTCATTCTTTACGAGGCCTATGTAAAAGATGGTAGGAAACCGAGACGGGAACCTATCCAAATTCAGGAAGAGCGAATGGATTTTTTGGAGCCTAGAAACACTGTTCCAAAAATAGAGCACGACAGAATGCTAAAAGAATTCAAAGATTATAAAAAACGCTGCAATGAAATCCTCAACAGCGTTGAAAAGGTGGAGCCAATGATGGGAAAGCCGTATCTGAAAATCAATATGGGCATCGGGGATTTTGAAAGCCTGAAATATCAATTAGGATAACAGCCATGTACCTTACTATCTCAGCACAGAAAATGGGCAGTACCTACAACTCCAGTGTAGGGAACTATGTGGACTATCTGGAAAAGGAAAACGAGGATAGGTTACCAGAACAAAGGGAAGAATTCTTTGACCAAGAAAATGACAGCGTAAGCCCTCAAACTGTCATCGATGAAATAGATGCCAATACGGCCAAACTGAGACAGAAGGATCCGAAATTCTATTCCATAGTGGTCAGTCCCAACCAAAGGGAGCTTAAGGCCATAGGCAATGACCCAAATATGCTAAGGGAATATACAAGGAGGCTAATGAAAGACTATGCCAAGAGTTTCCATCGCAACCAAGAGGTCAAGGCCGAGAACCTGAAATACTATGCCAAGATAGAACATGAGCGCACCTATCGGGGCTTTGACAAACAGGTTCAAGAGAATGCACCGTATCGTGGAGAAATAGCTAGGCTCAGGAACGAGATACGGAAAGTGGAACGTGGCGAATCCATCGGGAATGTCAAAGAACTTGAAAAGCAGATTGCAGCGCAAACAAGATTGGCCCCGCATAAACAGAACGGACAATTGGTGGCCGCAGGAATGCAAAAAGAGGGGCCACAGACCCATATCCATATCATAGTAAGTAGAAGGGATGTAACAAACACCTATACGCTTTCCCCAATGGCAAAGCACAAGGCATCCGAAGTGGAACTTAACGGAAAGACGGTCAAGAGAGGATTTGACAGGGACAGCTTTTACCAATCGGCCGAAAAGACCTTTGACAGAACGACTGGTTTTAAACGGAACTATGTGGAATCCTACGTTGGGAGAAAGGCCCATGCCAAGGAACCGGGGAAGTTCTTTGCCAAGCTCATGGGATTGCCTACCAAGGAAAAGGACATGGCCTTTAAACTACTTAAGACGATGGGGGTAAAGGCTCCAAGTATACCGACAAACAAGGTGCAAATGGCGGCCAAGATCATCAAGGCACTTGGAAGGGGCATTGATAAGGCTAGGGGAGCAGGTGAGGACATGGGTTACTGAAATCCAACAAGTAGGTTGCGCCCTATCGTGTTTTTGCTTTACGCTTTTCTACCCGAACACTACAAAAACCCGATAGGATCCATGCGCAAAAGTTGGGGGTAAGATTTTGGGACAGAATTCTAATTTTTTCTTAACTTATTTAGATGACTTCCTGTTTTCACTCCCAATTTACTCCAAGAAATTCTGTTCTTTATCTCATTTCTTAGGGGAATAGAGTTCGCATAATCGTTTTGTATAGGTTCAAAATGGGTTTTATATGTGGCCAAAGATTTCTTTTAAGCACTGGCGCGGTTTACAACTAAATTTTGCGAGAATAAGCAATTAAAAACTTATTGCATTTTTGCTACTGATTATTTTTCAAAGTAATCTAAGTCAATTTTTTTTATCTGATATGATTCAATGACAGTCGTTCCAACGTTATGTTCAATCATTAAGTTTGTAAGGGTATGTCCGTCAATCAAAATGACTTTTGGATCAATCGTCTTGACATATTCAAATGCACCTTTAGTAAAAGAACTTGTTGTTATAAAAACCCCTTTTTTAGCTCTTTTTCCGTGAAGCGCTCCTACAAATTTTTGGATTTCAGGTCTTGAAATTGTGGTTTCAGTTTTCCACATTTTGGCCTGTATATAGATTACGTCAAGTCCCAATTTATCTTCATTAATTATTCCGTCAATTCCCTCGTCATTCGTTCTTTGTATTGACTTTCCAGCTTTACTCCTTGAACCACCATAGCCCATTTTAATCATCAAATCGACAACTAAATCCTCAAAAAATTGCCATGAGTTAATTCTTATTTTTTCTAAAAGTTCTGAAGCTAATTCGTTTTGAATGAATTGAAAAGTCTCCTCAAGTTGTTCTAAAGGTGTTTGTGTCTCATCATTTTGATTAGACCTTATTATTTCATTTTTAGTTTCTGCTAGGTCATCATGGCTAATTCCTTCGTTAAATTCCTTAAATTCATCAATGGTTTTAAGGTCTTTTATTGTAATGTTTGAGTTGAACTTATTTAAAAATTTAAGACCTCTGTCTGTAATTTTAAAATGTGCCCTTTTCGTATTTTCAATTAGTTTGGCTTTACCGAAATAACTCTTTGTCCAATAAATCCGATTGTCAAATTTTGTTTGTGTTCCGCTAGGTACTCGTTCTGATTTTGCTTCTTCAGATAGTTGGAAATAATCAGTTAAGTAATCCCGAACTTCGTTCAAAGAATGTTCTTTTTGATCTGACGCAAATTTTAAAATTGGATAAAAAAATGATTGAAAATGGGGTACAGTCATTAATTGGATAGATTTTGTCCATACTACATGGCAACTTGTTCATTCGCGTGGCGTTACCTCACTATGTACGAGTATTATCTTATAAAATTGATTAGAACAAGATAGAAAATTTTAAATCAATCAAAATAATTGCTTTAGGGAATATCGCTAAATCAATATAATAAGTAAATCGTTCTAAGAAAATTCAAAAGATAGAAGCTTATTTAAAATAGCTTTAGTTGGATAAAATATAGTAGAGAGTATGTGTTTGTGAAGTTGTTAAGTCCTATAAATTATAAAAACTCAATCTTGTAATGGATTGAGGCTTTTTAATTTTCAGTTCTTTTTTTGGTGACTATATACTAGAACTACCCAATAACAACTAAAAATTGATAAAGATGACTTAAACAGAAAATGATGACAAGTACATATTAATGGTCTTGGATATGTTCAAGGGGAAGAAGACCTATTCCTACAACTATGGAGATATTGAAAAAATGTATAAAAGTGCTGAGCCACAGGTCAACCGTTGATTAGCCCATCCACTTCATCCATTGTGTTGGTAAAGTGGTTTTCAGTGCCATCCATGAATTGAATTACGGTGACTGTCTGACCAGTATTATAGGTAAGGGCATGAAACTGCTTTATATTTTGGACAAGTATTTTTACAGGGATAACGTGTCCCGCTTGCATCAATGTGATGGTTTTCATATCGAACTGGTTTGGATAAAATTATAGGTTACATAAAGTTAAGAGTTTTTTACCACTTGCAAGGAATAATCTCCTACATCGTGCCTAAACGGCATGTTTCAGATTGATATCCAGTCTGTACGACCATGAAATGGTAAACCATTTCGCAGTGGAATATGTGGTTGGAGAATGCCATACGAACTCAATAGAGGGCTTTTGGTCTTTGTTGAAATGGGACATTATAGGAATTAATCACAACGTGAGCGAAAAGCATTTGGACGCTTATGTTGATGAATTTGAGTTTAGGTACAGCACGAAAAATATTACAGATGTTTAGAGGTTTGAAAATATGTTATATTTGGGGAACTTCCCCGTATATCATATAACCAACTAACCAATGCAAGAACGTAAAGTTTTCTCGGTATTCCGTTATCAACTATTGCCAACAACGACTAAAATCCAAACTCGCATAGACCAGAGATATAGTAGCTATGAAGAATTGGTAGAAAAGAAAAACATTTTCTTCAAGGAAATCATAACAAATAATAAATTAAAATTCAGAGGTAAAGGATATGATGTTATTAGTAGAGTAGATAATGTAATTGGGGAATATATTTTTTTAAAAATGGGTGTCCAAAAGGTAATAAGCCTACACGACAAAGACTTTAACAGTAAGGTTGAGTATAATTATCCTAATTCATTGGTCTATATAAACAATTTGAAGGACAAACAATTTATACTGATAGAACATGACACAGAAGCATTCTCAAAAACAGAGGCTTTAAAAAATATTATACAAAAATCCGTAAATAATGCCCTAAAACACTTTGACTTAAACGTATATATTGAAAAGATAACTGATGTATCTCAATTTTGGGACACTATCCAAGAGTACGAGGGAAGAATCAGAACATTGAGGTTTGAATTTATCAAACCAAATATGAGTAATATCTCAGGTAAAGCCGTCGAGGCATTAAAATTGCTCAGGAACAAAGCTAATAGTCATAAAACCAACTTAGAATTAAATGCGCCCAAGAATGGTGTACTGGAAAATATAAACCCAGAAAATGAGGAAATATCAAGTTTGGCCCAATATAGTGCTGATGGTGGTGGGGTGCCAAAAATAAAAGTGAAGAACTATAGAAAACTAATAAAAACTAGTGATAGAGAGGAAACCATTGAAGTTGATGAAATAAATATTGAAGGAAAACCATACGAAAAAATAGCTGAATTATTAAATACTTTATTTAACACTCAAATTGAGTAACACAATCTTAAAAATATTAGCAAGTTTAGGTCTTGCCGTTATTCTAAATGGCTTAGAGTACTTTCTTAAAAGCGATTTTCTTTCGACTTTTATTGAAGAAGACTTGGTTGGTCTTTTGCTTACGCTTTTGGCCATAAATACGGCAACTAGCACTGTTATTTCTTCTAAACTAGAAGATATAGCCCAAAGGACTGGAGCAGATTTTACTGAAGTTGTGAAAGAAATTAAATTTTCCTTGATTGAACAGATAGTAATGATAATCTTTTCTATTATCTTGCTGATCTCATTGAAAAGCAGCTATCTACTACAATGCGTGGATAATATTGAAATTGTAATAAATCTTGCGTTATCAACTATTTTGATATATTCAATTGAAATTTTAAGAGATACAGGAGTTACGATTTTCGACATTATATTAGAATTGAATAAAAAGGACGATGGAGAAGAAGAACAAAAATGATAAGCCCTTAAATATCAACATGGGATTTGAATAGGCCATGCAACGGCTAACGAACGTTCCAAAGTCACAGGTGGAGGCCAATATCAAAAGGCAGAAAAAGAAGAAAAATAAAGAATAAGAATGTCAGCAAATATTGGACTTTTAGCTAAGACAGTAGACGACCTCGAAATTCAATTTCAGGAATATGAACCTAAAAATGTAGAATCGGTCAGTATGCTGAATTTAGCAATAAACTCAATTGAGGTTACTTTGAATATAGCCAAAGACCAAGATCATAATAAAGAGCATACAGAAATTTTAAATGCTTTATTAGAAAGAGTAAATAGAATTAAGATGCAAGCAGGTCTTGAACCATAGCACCCCGATGGATGGTTGTATGGTCAAGGTGGCCTAGTTGGAATCGATATTGAGGCATTGACAGGTGCAGTAGGTTCCATCACGTTGTGGAGTTTCGGGATAACCCCAAAAAAAGTGTGTGCGTTTTTTTGCCCATGCGTTCGGAATGTCCACCATTTCAAAAAAAGTCAAAATCCGTTGGCATAAATCAAATATACCTTTTGGGTAAAAAATAGTCACCTCTTTTTATTTATTCTTAAGTAACTTTTCCAAATATGTTACTTTCTCTTTTTCTGCTTGAACTAGACGTTCGTATAGTTCAACTACCTTATCTAAAGGGTTGAAATTACATGTGTTATGGGCGCCAATTGGCCCTTGGTTTATGCTATTATCACTAAAGTTATTGAAATAGTTAAAGACAGCTTCGTCTGAGAAATTTTCAATAGCTTCCTTGGTAACTCCGAGCACCTTTGCAACCTCCTCCAGTTTCTTATCCTCTAAGGTCTCACTTTTTTCCAAAGAAGAAACACTCTGCTGGCTGATTCCCAGTTCCTCCGCAAGCGTTTCTTGCTTCATTCCCCGAAGTTCCCTGATCCGGGCAATCTTTCTTCCTATATGATTGGTTTTTGTATCTGTCGGCATAACTTAAAGATATTGATAATATTCCTTTGTTTCCCTCTTTTGGTAAAATACAAGCATCTTCTGGTAATTTACAATCGGTTACGGTGGGTTACACTTTTCTACATGACTAATTTAAACGAAAATTTCGGCTTGGAAAAATTCCAGACCAGAGAATGAGCAGTTTATCAAAACCAAGGAAAACCAAAGAACAAACGCATGGAAAACCACCATACCCTAGAAGAATGCTATGAAGGCTTAAAAAAGGGCTGTTCCAACTCTTTTGCGGAAATCTATTCCAAATATAATAGACAGATTTTCTGGCTGGGCAAGAGCTTTCTTGATGATGGTTTTGTTGTGGAAACATTGGTTCAGGATGTATTCTTAAAGTTGTGGGTGAATAGGGACAGTATAGAATCACCCAAACACATTTATTTCTTTTTGCGGTTTGTTATGAAAAGGGAGTGCATTTCATACTATACACGCCCTAAGAATAAATTTTTCAGGAAGGTCTATTCATTGGATAGTTTTGAGAATTACCAAGATTATATGGTCGGGTATGACCCTCGTGAGGATAATGACAATTTTAAACTACAGGAAGGGGAACAGGAGAAGTTCGAAAGTATAAAACGCGTCCTGCCCTTATTGGCTGACAGTAAAAGGCATGTAATCAATCTCTGTTTAAAATATGGTTTCCAGTATAAAACTATTTCCAAAGTGATGGGAAAAGGTATCAATGAAACCTGTAGAGAGATCAAGGAAGCCATTGAGGATATTAAAACCATTCTTCATAAAGGAAATAAGCTTGACTACGATAATAGCAAGACAGATGAGATAAAGTTTACTGGCGAGATGACAGAAGAGCAGACAAGGGTTCTTAAAATGCGTTGTGAACTGAGGTATTCCTTTTCCGAAATAGCCAATGAACTTAACCTTTCCCAAAAGGAGGTGCATCAGGAATTCATGATAGCCTATAGGCTAATGGAAGCAAAACATCAATTGCAATCAGCCTAGCATGGAAAAGACAACGCTAAAACTCACTCGAAAGATCCAAATACTGATCGACCTTCCTACAAAAGAAGAGAAAAAAGAGGCCCTTGATAAACTGTACCAGTGGCAGAACAGGTGCTTTAGGGCGGCCAACCTTATAGTTACCCATCTCTATGTTCAGGAAATGATAAGGGAATTCTTCTATCTATCAGAGGGGGTAAAATATAAATTGGCGGATGAAAAAAAAGATAAGCAGGGAATCCTTAACCGTTCAAGGACCAACACAACCTATCGAGTGGTATCAGATCGTTTTAAAGGGGAAATCCCCACTAACATATTGTCCAATTTGAACCAGTCCTTGATTTCATCTTTCAAGAAGAACAGACCGGAGTATTGGAACGGTGAACGCTCCTTGAAAAACTTCAGGAGGGATATGGCCTTTCCCTTTGATTTGGAGGGTATGAGTGGATTGCACTATAACGAAGAGAAGAAAGCCTTTTGCTTCCGTTTGTTTCGGATTCCCTTTAAAACCTACTTGGGAAGAGATTTTATGGATAAAAGAGAGTTGTTGGAACGGGTAGTGGAGGGCGGGACTAAACTGTGCACATCACACATCAAGCTAAAAGATGGCAAGATTTTCTTATTGGCAGTATTTGAAATTGAAAAGGAAAGGAATGATTTAAGAGCTGAGATTATAGCAGAAGCCTCTCTCTCCCTTGAATATCCAATTGTAGTAAAGGTTGGCAAGGCAAGGCTTACCATTGGTACAAAGGAAGAATTTTTATACAGAAGACTGGCGATACAATCGGCACACAGACGGGCAAAGATCGGGGCAACCTATTCCAAATCAGGTAAGGGCATCAAAAGAAAACTAAAGGCAGTTGACAGACTTGGCCAAACGGAACGTAAATATGTCCATAACCGTTTGCATATATATAGCCGGAGGTTGATTGATTTTTGTGTTCAACATAGAGCAGGAACCCTCATACTTTTGAATCAGGAGGAAAAAACTGAGATTGCCAAGGAAGAGGGGTTTGTATTAAGAAATTGGAGCTATTGTGATTTGATGACCAAAATTAAATACAAAGCTAAGAAAGCAGGGCTTGAACTTATTATTGATTGAATAGAATGGTTGAGGGTGCTTGTACACCCGTAAGGTGAGGTCAATGGCACTCACTAAATGTAAACAGCATATACAACGCGTGGGCTCTCTTATTCTTTACATCTAAAACTGCATATAATATTTCCCTTCCTCAAATTTATAAAAGGTTAATTTGTCATTCCCATATTCTTCAAGGGTTTCTTGTGTCACTGGTTCATATTTTTTCAAAACACCACTTCTTTCTAATTTTCCCTTCAACCAAATTCCGAAAATTTGCAAGCTGTCTTTTGAACGAATGTTTTTGTAATAATCACCTTGTGTTCTCATCGGGATTATTAAGCCATCATCTGTATAAGCTAGGAAATCACCTTTTGGATAAAATGTCTGAGAATTAAGATCATTACTAGCTATTAACTCAATCTCGTACCAAGGCCTAGGTTTGATTTTACCTGTTGTGCGACTCCATCTACCTTTACCAAAATAAACATTTAAGTTGGATTTTTCCTTTTCGGCTACCCTCTCCAAAGGGAAGATAAATTTTGGAAGCCCTTTCACATTAATACTGGTTGGATCGTATTTTTTTAGATTTGCCCAAAGTCTTTCAACCTTATCTAAAACAATTTTCTTTTTCCCCGGAACTGTTATCTCAGCTTCATCTATTGATATAGAATATGAGGGAGAATAAAGGTCATTTAGGAATGCAACTAAATCTACTTTTTGATCTTCATTCAGGATGGGCATCGTACACTCTATATTACCCTTAGTGCCACTGGAAGAGAAGTTGGATGAACCAACATAAATGTTAGAGACATCTTTTTTATCAAATAGATATACCTTTCCATGATATCTTCTTCCATTGGTAACGAAAACACCTGAATTATTACCAAAAACCTTTAAGGCAGTATTTAATTTTGTAACTGCATCTAGTTTTTTTTGACTTAATCCTTCGTAAAACGCCATTCCCAAAAGTAGGCGGGAAGTACCTCCATTTTTTGCAATTTCAACAAATGGTTTTTCAAACGCATTAATTACATCTAATGAAGCATAACCTGAGGCTATGGTTACATTCTTGGAAGTGGTAAATTCTCTGTCCAATATTCTTCGAAAATCCCCACCATGTTTTTGAACATTAGTGTACATTGGCTTTTATACTTTCTAAAAACGTTTTAATGTGCTGTGCAAAGGGTAGAATGCCAGAGGGTGGGACTGAATTACCAATTTGCTTTCTTACCTCAGAAATTGTACCCTCAAATACAAAATCATCAGGATAACCAAATAATCTAGCTCTTTCACGATTTGTTAATGGTCTAGGTTCATCAAAATGGTAACCCCAAGTACCTCCACCACCTGCGGCAATAATAGTTGTTGATGGTTTATTGGGATGAAGTCTTCTATAAACGTGAGAAATCATGCCTTTAACATAGTGAGGAGAACTTTTTGGAATATCAGTAAAATTACCACCTGGAGGGATTAATTTTAATTTTTCTATTGTATTTGGTTGAATATTCTGATGTTCATTATTGTATTTTACTTTATTAACTCCTTTTAGGGCTTCTTTTGAGGATAAGTAATTATTGGGATCTCTTGTTGGTGCCGGAATATCAAAAAACGCATCCAAATCCTTTCTTACTCCGATAATAAGAACACGCTCTCTAAGCTGCGCAACGCCATAATCCGCAA
Source organism: Flagellimonas sp. L-11 (assembly GCF_056857735.1). Classification (NCBI taxonomy): domain Bacteria; kingdom Pseudomonadati; phylum Bacteroidota; class Flavobacteriia; order Flavobacteriales; family Flavobacteriaceae; genus Flagellimonas; species Flagellimonas sp. L-11. The sequence goes on along the minus strand of NZ_JBSXNR010000038.1, from coordinate 11,593 downwards.
AATTTATCAAATGTGCGGTGGTACTATAACCATAATCGCCGGTTTCGGAAAAATCTTTGATTATTTGTTGTATTGCTTTCTTCTTATTCGCCGTTAGAATTCCTTTTACATTTTCCGCAACAAACATTAATGGTTGCTTTTGGGAAACTATTTCAACAAAATTTTGATAGAGATTACCTCTATCCGTTGTAATTCCACCTCGTTTCCATATCATGGAAAAATCTTGACAAGGAAAACCACCTAAAATTAAATCGGCATCTGGTATTTGAGAATAGTCCATCTGTGTAATATCTCCACAAACAATATGGTTTCCAATGTTTTTAGCATAGGTTTCACAGGCTCTTTGCTCAATATCGTTTGCCCATTTTATATTAAAACCTGCCTGATGGAATCCTAAATCCATTCCACCACAACCTGAAAAAAGTGAAATAACATCTAAATTTTCTTTATGGTTCGAGACTTTTATATTGTTGTTGGTTGGCGAGTAAATTCGCAATTGTGGTTCTTTAATTTCCATATTAAAACTTGAATTCACCTTGTTTTGATTTTTTTATTTTCAAATAATTTGATGTTTCTTCTGCAACAGAGAAAATTGTTTCCGAACACCTATATTTATTAGCCTCTCTTGCGAATTTGTCAGCGAAATATAGGTCTATGATTTTTTGTTTATCAATGTCAAAAATATGTGCTAAAAGTTCCAGCTTGTTTTTGCTAAAAGTTTGTGCGCCGTTCTCAATTCGGCTCACTGCACTTGAATTAACTCCAATTTTAGCTCCGAAATCAGTTTGTGTCCAATCTCTTAATTCTCTTTCCTTCTTAATGAAATTACCAAAACTTGTCATTACTAAATTCCATTTGATACCTTATTAGCAAATATATAAATGTTATGCGATTTTACTATCAACTACTTTGAACAATTCGCTTTTTAAAATTGGAAATGAATTGTTACTCTTATCAAAAATGCCTAAATTGGTGATGTAAAACTCCCATAAGTTTTGCCTTTGGATGTGCCGATTTGAACACGGTTCAGAGTTCGGTTAACTAGTTTTAGTTGACAATGTAAAGTAATGAAAATCAACTATTTATGTTTATAGGGGTGGGCCTGCCACCCCGACTTTTTAACATATCAATTGTTACTAAAAACCTGTTAATCGAATGATTATCAGGTTTTTTATTTTTTAGAGAAATCAAATGATTCGATTTAATGCGTCAACAAAAGTCAACAAATCGGATAACAAAACCGTTTTAACATTTGTGTTGACCTAATTGTTAAAGCAGCCTTTTTGGTTCGGTAAATAAATGTATCTTTATAAGTGATTTGGCTTTCGTCTGACAACACCTGTTGTTAACTAAAAGACGAAACAAATGAAAACATCGACCACCTTCAGTATTTTGTTCTGGGCAGACTTCGCAAGGGCAAAAGACAAGCAAGCTTCCCTCTATGCCAGAATTACCGTAAACGGAAAACGGGCGACCATTAGCCTAAAACGAAAAACTCTGGTCTCCGATTGGGACATCCACAGAAACAGGGCAAAGGGAAACAACCAAAAATCCAGAATGCTCAACAGCTATCTGGACGAAACCTACACCTTTCTTTTTGAATGCTACCGGGAATTAAAAACGGAACGCAAACTAATTACCGCACAAGCCGTAAAAGCAAGGTATTTTGGAGAGGACGACGATAGCCATTCCATTATGGACATCATTAATTACCATAATGAGGATATGGAGGGCAAGCTGAAATGGGGCACCCAAAAAAACTATTTCACTACCCAACGCTATATTTTCAAGTTCCTAAAAAAAGCATATAAGACTACCGATAAGTATTTACAGGAACTGGATTATGATTTTATAATAAAGTTCGAAAAGTATCTGCGGAGCTACGTTCCGGAGGACCACCAGAAACCGATGGGCAACAATACCGTAATGAAACATATCGAGCGGTTCAGAAAGTTGGTACACCTGTCGCAAAAATTGGGATGGATAGAACGTGACCCGTTCATCAACTTTAAATCCAAGTTCATAAAAAAGGAACGCGGGTTTTTGAGTCTGGACGAACTCCAGGAAATCGAAAATAAGGAACTGACCATTGCAAGGTTACAAATGGTAAGGGATTTGTTCGTTTTCAGTTGCTATACAAGTTTGAGCTATATCGATGTCATCCATTTGACGGAAGATAACATCTGTATAGGCATTGATGGAGAATTATGGATTCATTACAGACGTGAAAAAACAACCAAACCCATCCGTATACCATTGCTTCCAAAAGCTTTGGCCATTATCGAAAAATACAGAAACAATTACAAAGCCGTTGCCCAGGGTAGACTCTTTCCCAAAATATCCAACCAAAAGCTGAACTCTTATTTAAAGGAGATTGCGGATGTCTGTGGTATCAAAAAGAACCTGACCTTTCACATTGCCAGGCACACATTTGCTACTACCGTTACATTGAGCAATGGTATACCTATTGAAACGGTATCGAAGCTGTTGGGTCACTCGAAAATTTCGACCACCCAGATTTATGCCAAGGTCATTGAGCGTAAAGTAAGCGATGATATGCAAAAATTAAGGGTGCAATTTTCTGAACAGAAAGATGATTCAAACAAAGCTTATCACAATATGTGATAGGCACTTTAATAACCAAAAACTATAAAATGGAACTATCAATAATAAAAGAAAAAATCTTTACGATTAGAGGATATAAAGTCATGTTGGATTTTGACCTGGCCGAACTTTATGGAGTTGAAACAAGAGTGCTGAAACAGGCAGTGAGACGGAACATCGACCGTTTCCCCAATGATTTTATGTTTGAACTGACCAAAGAGGAGTTGGAGAATTGGAGGTCACAATTTGTGATGTCCAATGAATCTAACAAAATGGGATTACGATATGCTCCCTTTGCATTTTCTGAACAAGGGGTTGCCATGCTCTCCAGTGTACTGAAGAGTAAAAAGGCCATACAGGTAAACATTTCCATTGTTAGGGCTTTTGTAATGTATAGAAAGCATCTTGCGGACTATGGGGATTTAAAGGAACAAATAGCCAAACTTGAAAAAGAAATGAACGTTAAATTCAAGGACATCCACCAAGCGTTGAACTACCTATTGCAAAAAGATAAAGTACAGATTGACCAACAGAATAGGGAACGAATTGGGTTTAAAACCAATGATAAAAAACCAAGCCGATAAAGCTTGGTTTTTAGGTTTATATAGTACAGTAATTTTGTTAAAGAGTTGTCTCCAATACCACTTTTCTGCTCCCGTTCCGTTCCATCAGTTCCAGCATCAACTTTTCGTTATCGCCTAGGACAAACTTTGGAAGCACAAATACAAACCGTTGCGATTTCCCATCAGCAATAGCGTTGGGCATTTTATATTTATAAACAACCTCTTGTCTCAACCGTTGGTAAGAGGCTTTCCGTTTATTGTTGCCATTGGTCCGGTACACATTGAGATAGTCAATTTCGAAATCGATTCCGGATTTGTTCTTGACCTCCATTACCAGATGCACCTCGGAAGCATCGTAGACCATTTTCTGTAACTTTAATCGGATTCCTTTTTTACGTTTTACGGCAATGGTTTCAGAACCGGATCTGAGTAAATATTCACTAGCTCTTTGAAAATAAGCGGTTCTATCCTTATTGGTGGCGGTTGCTGGATTTTCAGTTTTGAGTATTTCCATTGTGGGGCTTTCATTGCCAATGCTTTCATCCTCGTCGATGAAGTAGTTCAGTTTGGTAAGTTTTTCGGAATATTTCAAGATATAGGAATACACCTTACCGTCACTGGTAACGGCCAAAAGATTGCTCTCGGTTCCCGGTTTTGCCTGTAACAGTCCAAAATACTGTTCCTTTTCACGGTTGTAGGTGAACACAAAATGGGAAATTCCTGTAATGCCCTGCCTTATGGGATTGGGAAAAAACAGGGCAACGTTCTTTTGGTCATTGGCATAAATGGTGTCGAGTGGTTTCTGTGCCTGTATAGATGTTGTAAAGGCCAATAGCAGTAATGTGATAAAAGTTTTCATAAGAGTAAGTTTAATAATTGCCCATCATGGGCTTTCCTTGAAATTTGGTCTTGGATATTTTTAAAATGAGTTTGTAGTTATCAGTTATTGTAACCTTGACATTGCGATGGTTACGCTGGAAAATTTTTTTGAAACCACTGACCTGAGGCACTCCGGTAATGTTAATGTCGTCCACCATATCCCCAACGATTTCATTGGTAACTTCTGCCCTAAAACTGTTTTCCACATAAATTCCCTCGCTACCGTCCTGATAGTCATGTGCCCTTAATCTTACGGGTTGATGGTTGATGTTTTCAATATCGATGATGGCCCTATTGGGCTTAAAACTGATAAATCCATAAATGGGCGTATTCCTGGAATAACGTTGCCCATAAATCATGGCATCCTTTAGGAGCCGCATCTGTAAGCGATAATTGTTTTTGACGGTCTGCGTACCATCTACACGGACGTAGATAAAACCGTCCGTATTTTTTGCATTCAAATCGTCATTCTCGATGGGGTGGGAAGCAAAAAAGAGTTGGTGCTCCAAAGCACGTTCCTTGACCTCGACTTCGGTTTCCTGCTCATCCTTGACGTCGATGGTGTCCTTTTCCTTCTTAATGGTCGGTTTTGATGGCCTGTACCTCGGATTGATATGTTCATAGGATTGTTCTGAATATTTTATCTGCCCTTGTTTGTAGATACTGTCCACCAATCGCATCTTTTCCTTGTCCAACAAATCCGGGTCATAAACGCCCGTAGAATCCAGTAGCCGTTCATCGTAGATGCTTGGGGCATTGGTTTGCCTAACCTCCTTCAAATCGTTCAGGGCATCCAATTTTGAATCGTACTGTTTTTGATCGTCCTCCAATTCTGGCACGGGAACCTGGTTGTTCTCTAGGGTCGGTTCTTCATCCTCTCCCAATACCAGCATGGCATAGCTTCCTATAAAAAGTAGGATACATACCAATACAATGGAAAAGATGATTTTGTTTTTTTCTACTTTCATTTTATACGGGTTTTATCGTTCACCATTGATTTTTCGTAATGTTTTTTCAAAAAAGTCGGTAATCAGCAATCCGTGGGTATTGTTCGGAAAGTTCCTATCCACCTTGATAAGGTTGCCCGTTGTGATAAGCTCGTAGGTATCGGTTATGGAACCCCGGTTGATTTCAAAAACGGTCCTGGTCTCAAACCTGTAAGGCTCGTTTTGGATATCCACTTTGGATTCGATGCTCAACACTTTTTGCACCAATGAATACTGTAACAAACGGTTATAGACCCCATCGGCCTTTTTCTGTCGATAGAGGGCATCCACTGAGCTGTTGCCCAGCCATAATGCCTTTTCCAGATTCCTTTCATAATTGCTCGCATCGATGTTGTAGAAGTAGGTATGGAACAGCTCCAGGTGCGCCAATGCCTCCACGTTCAGGTTTTCTTGTTGGGAAACGAGCTTCAAGGGAATTACACTACCGTTTGAGTTGACCACAAAGGCACTGCCCACGGTCTCCTTGTGCAGTTTGATGACCATCAGCATGGAAACAATACAGGTGAGCACAGCCCCTACAACGGCCGTCAATACAATAAAGCGGTTCAGCTTAAGGATGTTGTATATGTTTTTATAAGGTGTTTTCATTTTAAGTATGGATGATTAATTGTCTAATGTGCCTTTTAATGTGGATTATCCACCAGTGAAAAGTTTAAGGGTGAACGAGATGGCCCTACGGTACAGTTTGAACTTCAGGAATACGATAAACCCGATGGAGCCCAGTTGCAGCAACGGGGCAAAAAAGCTACTTCCCCAATCCGTTCCGAATAGGTTGCTCCAAAAATTGGTGTTGATTTCGGTATAGAGGTTGTTCAGGAATACATTGACCAAAAAGAAGGCGGCACCAGCATATACACCCCAGCATAGAGCTTAAAGAAATTGTAGGCCAAGGACCGGAACTTTTCAAATACGGCCAGACTGATGACCAATGGAAAAAACGCCTGCATGATGCCCAAAAGGAAAAACCGCTCCGCCAAGAACAAGGGATAGATGAACAAATCCAACAACCACAGAAAAACCCCGATGATAAAGGCTAGCATCTTCAACCCGTACAAAGGGGTGACCAGAGCCTCGTAGAGTATGGCCATTGCTTTTTTGGCGGCTTCCAAGGCACCCACATCCTGTTCGATGTCAATATCCTGCATCTGCAACGGGAGGAGTGCCGGAGCCGTGTCCCGGTATTGGGTCTCGATGGCCACCAAAATGGCATCGAAAACGCCCAATACCTGTGTAGAAAAAATGACCAAAATGACCACAGCTAAGTTTTTGGCCAGTTCCGCAGGGGTCAACCCCCAGGTATAGCCCTCGTTGTTCGCTACGCCCTCGTTGAACCCGTTAAAGTAAGTGTTGGTAAGCTCTAATATTTCGCTCTCTTTTAATTGGGTAAGGGACACCTTTCGGCTATTGTTGACAAAGGAAACGGCATCGTTTACCGAAGCGATGAACTCCTGTACAGTATGGTCCATCTGTTTATGGATGCCCTTTTCGACCTTACGGAACGGGTAGGTAAACTTGGTGGCGTTCAATGCCTTGTTGTATGGGAGAACAAAGAACAGATATGAACTATGTTTTAAATAACCACGCCCTTTAAAATAATCGTGGGTCGCTTTTTGGAGAAAGGTATCGTTGGGCAATTCGTTCGCCGTATAAAGGCTTTTTCTTTAAATGTCCTGTTTGTGAATAACCGTGGCCACGGGCAGTGATTTGGACGCCTGGAACCATGAACCGTGTATGTCCTCAAAATCCTTCTCAGATAAGGAGTATATTTCAGGGGTATCCACTTGGTAACCCAAAACCAAATTGCCATTGTTAGCAAAGATGATATGCCCCTGGATGTCCAAAATGGGATGGTATGCCGATAGGTTAATCCTTCTCATAGTATAAGTGGCTGCTTCTTTTGTTACTAATGGTCTGTGGGAACACCCTGTTGATGTGCATCAAAGCAGGGTTTTTGGTAAGGTGGGTCAGCACTGTATATAATGCTCCGTTCCATAGAAATATGGAAACGATGACCACAAAACTGAACGAAAAGATGATAAACAATAAAGAGCCGATAACGGATGTCATCATCAAGGCGAACAGGGATATGGGCAACCCCATAATCACCGCCCGCTTACGTATGTTTTTATAGACCTCGAACCGTTTCATTACACTACTATGCCTATTAAATAGGTGAAGATGCCCACTACAGCTCCGGCTATGAGGACAAAGACCAGTACTCGTGTAATCCCTTTTTTCAAATCGGCATTTTCACCGAAGAAATGTCCCGCATTGAAGAGGAAGCCGATAAGGAAGATGACCCCAAGGATAATCGGGAAAATGGCACGGATGGTATCGGAAACATCGTTGACGGAATCTTCGATGCCCCCTATTTGGGCAAAGGTTGTACTTGAAATGAGCAAGAGTAGGGTGGTTACATACAATGATTTTTTCATAATGAAATCGATTTAAAATTTGCCTGATTTTGATATTTGAAAAATACTGTATATTGTAATTCAAATAATTGATAATCAGTTGTTTGTGAATAAAATAAATTTTAAATCCGATTGTTTTTGTTTGATGCCAATTGGCATTAAATCATATGGAAATCTGAAAAGACTATGTTGATAACTCTAAAATTTTGGAAGTGCCTGGGCCTCAAAAACGTCAGTTTTTGGATTTCGCTCCTGCAATTCTGCTTTGTTTTTGGTCAGCAAAAAGTGATTATCATCGACCCCGGACATGGTGGAACCGATTCCGGTGCCATAGGTAGAAATGATATATTGGAAAAAGATGTGGTTTTGAATGTAGCCAAAGAAATTACCATACTTAACAAAACCCTTTTTGATGATAGGTTTGCTATCTATTTGACCCGATATGCCGATACCCTGGTTTCCCTAAAAGATAGGGGCCGATTGGCCGGGTCACTTAAAGCAGATGTGTTTGTGTCGTTGCACTGCAATGCATCTTCCAGAACCTCACAAGGAATAGAGGTGTATGTCCATACTTCCAGAAAAAAAGTAAAACATATCAAGGTATCCATTGCCATAGGACTCTCCATTTTAAAAGAAAGTACAGGAAAGCTCGGTTTTAAGGAACGAGGCGTGAAATTTGCCAATTTTCAGATACTTCGGGAGACTGTTGTGTATTGCCCAACGGTACTTGTTGAAATGGGATTTATTACCAATGCCGATGAAGCAGATTATTATTTGAATCCAAAAAACATCAGGGCTATGGCGTTGGCTATTTTGATGGGAATAAAATCATAGTCTATTCCGGATCTTTCTACAAAGATTTGGAAATTGATTTCTTTAAATTTATCAACTCATTCTTTTGTTCATTAATTAGACTTTCAAGTTCATTAAAAATATAATCAAATTTTTCCTTTTTAGAAGTCTTTTCAATGGCATTGGTATCTATAGAACTGGTATTCTTCAGTTGTATCATCATATCCAAATGACTAATAATTTCCTTTTCTTCTTTGGAAAGAAACTCACCATGTTCATTGTACCATTCTTTCTCTTTAAAGATGATTTCTTCATTAAAATTTACATCCATGCATTGATTGAAAATTTTTTCAGAATTATTTTTGACCAGATCTACAAAACTCGCCCATTTATTATCACGTGGAAGTGCCCTGTATTCAAGCCAACGAGGGGATATTAAAAAATCACGTTCCTTAAATACTTCTAAAATTTCTAGTATTGGAGCTACATTTTGTAGAGGCTTCTTCATAGGAAGAAATTCTCTATTTCTCCATAACTCTAATATTGCTTGGCAACATTCTTTTCTCAATTGTTCTTTTTTCTTTCCTGATGGGGCTTTATCAGCATTTTCCATTAACTCGGATATATAGTGAATCATCCATCTTACTAATGTGTTTCCGGTATGTTCTAGCTGTAGTTCTTTAATTATTTTTTTACCCAATTTTAAAATTGCGTCCTCTGAGTGTTTTAACTTTTCCATCTGGTCGTATAAGATAAATTTTTGTGTTGTTCGCTAATCCTAGATCTCGTTTTTCTAAACCATAGACTTTTTCATTTAGTTGTCTTTCAATCTCACATTTAAGAATCAAACACATATTCATCTCCTTTAAAAAATTTAAAATAAAATGAATATTCACTTTGAAAATTACACCGCTGCTTTCAACTTTATCGTGATATTTATATTCCGTAGTTTCGTTCCATTGCCTATATTCTGAAACCACCTTATTTTCAAAGAATGCTTCTTTATGGTATTCACTGTATGAAATATCAAATATGCTTTCAATTTGTTTTCCAAAACAGATATAGTCTCTTCCAATATCCTTCTTAAAGGGATCTTGAACGTCCAATCCTTCATAATCTGAGGATGGATTTCTTAACCATCCTATATATTGAAAACCATTTACGTCAATTTCAAAATCATATTCATCTTTTTCAAAAGGTATTGCGTAGTCATAGGAATCTTCAGCTGACTGAAACGCTCTTAACAAGGCTTCTGAACTGGATAAGCCGGGTAAACTGACCCACCTTCGCCGGATAAAACTGACCATGGCAATTGGACTGCCCAGATTTGATCTATCCGTGGGTTAAACTTAGTTTTTATTTTTCAATTTTCTTCTCATTGATTCGCCTTTTATATCTATTCTGTGTGCCGTGTGCACCAAACGGTCGAGGATGGCATCGGCCAGTGTTCTCTCCCCGATAATGTCGTGCCACTTTGATACGGGCAATTGTGATGCTATTATAGTGGATTTTTTGCCGTGCCTGTCCTCGATGATTTCCATAAGTGCATGCCTATTGATGTTGTCCAATGGCTTAAGGCCGAAGTCATCCAAGATGAGCAAGTCCTGTTTTTCAAGTTTGTTTATTTGTTTTGGATAGGAACCGTCGGCCTTTGATGTCTTGAGCAGGGTAAAGAGCTTTGCAGTATTGAAGTACATCGTTTTTGATCCCATGGAACAGGCCTGGTGGCCGATGGCCGAGGCCAGGTAACTTTTGCCCACGCCGGTACTGCCGGTAATAAGTATGTTCTCCCTTTTTTGGATGAACCCGCAGGAACCTAGCCGCCGGACCAGGTTCTTGTCCAGTTGGCGCGACGGTCGGTAGTCGATGGCCTCCATGACGGCCGTATACCTGAACCTTGCCGACTTGGTCAATCGCTCTATCCTACGGTTGTGCCGGTCGTCCCATTCGCACTGGACCAGATAGGCGACCAGTTCATCGTTGGTGTAACCGGTCGACGGACCGCCGGTCTCCATTGTTGTGGTGAAGGCCCTGTGCATTCCATAGAGCCTCATTTCTTTCATCAATTGCATTGTTTTTTCGTTCATATGTCCTGTTTTTAATATTGTTCTATTCGTAGTATTCCCCTCCCCTTATGTTGTTGTGCTCGGGCATTTCCATATCCCCGTCCATACGTTCATCGATCTGGTCCCATCCCTTTTTTAGGATGCGCTCGACCATATTGTAATTGTACGCACCATATTCCGAGGCACGTTTGCACGCATTTTCAAGACGCTCCCTTCCGTACTTTTTGGCAAGGTGGAGCACGCCCAGACAAGATTTGTAGGATTGTTCCGGGTGTTGCTTCTTCTCCAGGATGGCAATGATGTACCCTTTACAGTGTCCGCCGATATTGCCCGCCCAATCGATGAACCTTTCACTGCTCCATTCGCTCACGAACCTGTGGTGCGAGGGCATATGGTCGGCCAAGGTGGTATAGCCGTATTTCTTCCTGTCCCTTGTATGTACGGCGAACCTTTCGTGCTTATGGTAGATCTCGACGATGTTATCGGTATAGACCAGCTTGACCTGTTTGCCTATATGTCTGTAGGGCACGCTGTAATAATGCTTGTCCTTCCCAAAATAGATATGGCTGTTCTTGTGTACGGTGGCCTGGGCATATCGTTTTACCTCATAGCGTTTCGCCGGTAACGGCATCAGTTCGCCCTTCTCGATTTCCATGAAAAGTGAACGCCTGGAATATTCCCTTCCCCTGAACGACATTGCGTTGTGTTTTTCCAGCAGTTCCCTTATCGCGATGTTGATATCGGTCATGCCATGGAAGACCTGGTTCCGTAAAGGGGCGAACACCCTGGTGTAGATTATCTTCACGGCGTTCTCCACTATGGCCTTGTCCCTTGGCCTATAGGTACGTGTGGGCAGTACCGCCGTTTCGTAGTGTTCGGCAAAGTCGGCGAAGACCTCGTTGACCTTGGGCTCGTAACGGCTGCTCTTGGTGACCGCCGACTTAAGGTTGTCGGGCACCAGGGCCTTTGGTACGCCGCCGTAGAACCATAGTGCGTTTTCGGTGCAGCGGATGAAGTCCTCCAGTTTTTGGCTTGCGCAGGCCTCTACATAAGTATATTGGCTGCTGCCCAGTATGCAAACGAACACCTCCAGTTCCTTCAGTTCACCGGTTTCCCTGTCAACGATGTGGAGTTTCTTTCCCGTGAAGTCTATAAAGAGCTTGTCGCCGGCCTTGTGCTCCATGTGCATTACCGGAGAGGTCTCCTTGCGCCATTCGGCGTACCAATACTTGAACTGTGAGAGCTTGAAGCCATCGGGGTGCTTGGCA
>NZ_JBSXNR010000037.1:0-35176 GCF_056857735.1 Flagellimonas sp. L-11 | reverse complement strand
CAAAATCCTTGAAAACGGACGCATCTTCGTTCAAAAGCATCAAAAACACAACATATAAATGAAAAATGCCACTAAAACCAATATGGTTCAGTGGCATTTAGTTTAATGTTCATGAAAAAGCAGGCTTACTCCTGAATGTCCCTCAATTATATCCAATCGTTATTCCAAACTCCTGCCTGCCGGCAGGCAGGCCAGTTCAGGGTGCTGAGATTTCCCACGTTCCCGCAGGTCATCGGTTCGAAAAAGACAAGATTGTTCGATCACTTAGTTACTGCTACTGCTTACTGCACATACATGGTCAATCAAATAGTTAGCTGTCAATTCTTGTCCTCCAACAAGGGCACAAAACGGAATGAACCAAACTCTTTCTTTTCAAACTCTTTTTTCGATTTTCGTACGTACAAAGTCATGATTTGCTCATTAACTCCAACAGGAATTACCAGCCTGCCCCCTACTTTCAACTGGGACAACAGCGGTCTTGGCACTTCCGGCGCACCAGCGGTCACAATAATTCCATCAAAAGGGGCCTCTTCGGGCAATCCTTTATACCCATCGCCAAAAATCATTTTCTTGGGACGGTAATGCATTTTATTGAAGAACAATCGGGTAGTCTTGAACAGCTCCAATTGGCGTTCAATCGTATATACCTTCGCCCTTAAATGCAGTAAAACCGCGGTTTGGTAACCACTTCCCGTACCGATTTCCAAAATTTTGGCGTTGGGTTTTACTTCCAACAATTCAGTCTGAAAAGCAACCGTATAGGGCTGTGAAATCGTCTGGTCGGCACCAATGGGAAACGCCTTATCTTGATAAGCATGGTCTTCAAAACCACTATCCAAAAACAAGTGCCTTGGAATGGTTTTTATGGCTTCGAGCACCTTTTTGTCCGCAACTCCCTTGGCAGCAACAATCTCGGCCAAGTTCTTGCGCATTCCCCTATGTTTGAGCGTATCCTTCATCGTCTGTGGTCTGGTGGCACGAATTTATAAAGTTCCCCAAAATATCCCCTTAGTTCCGATCAAAAATTTATGGAAACTGGCTTCATATCCGTATTTTTGACAAAAACAGGTAATATGCTAAAAGTTGGTGTCCTGGGAGCAGGACATTTAGGAAAAATACACCTAAGGCTCTTAAACCAATCGGACAACTATGAACTTGTGGGGTTTTACGATCCGGACGAGATCAATGCTAAAAAAGTAGCTGCCGAATTTGGTTATTCCCATTACGAAAACATCAACAATTTGATAGACGCTGTGGATGTTGTTGACATTGTAACACCAACATTGTCCCATTTTGATTGCGCCAAAAAAGCCATTGAAAAAGGGAGGCACGTCTTTATAGAAAAGCCCATTACCAACACACTGGAAGAAGCCGAGGAGTTATTGGAACTATCCAAAAAACATGGCGTAAAAGGCCAAGTAGGCCACGTGGAGCGCTTCAACCCTGCGTTTTTGGCCGTGAAGGACAAAATCGAGAACCCAATGTTCATCGAAACGCATCGCTTGGCGGAGTTCAACCCTAGAGGAACTGACGTTCCTGTGGTATTGGACCTGATGATACACGACATTGATGCGATTTTGAGCGTGGTGCCTTCCGAAGTGGAAAAAATCAATGCAAGTGGCGTTTCCGTAATCAGTCAATCGCCCGATATCGCCAATGCGCGCATTCAGTTTAAAAATGGCTGTGTGGCCAACCTTACCTCTAGTCGTATTTCTTTGAAGAATATGCGTAAATCTCGTTTTTTTCAGCGGGACGCTTACATTTCTGTTGACTTTTTAGAGAAAAAAGTGGAAGTGGTAAAAATGAAGGACGCTCCCGAAAACCCAGGGGATTTTGATATGATCCTTCAAAATGCCGAAGGAGAAAAGAAACAAATCTATTTTGAAAACCCCGAGATAGACGTCAACAATGCCATTTTGGACGAGTTGGAAACCTTTGCCGATGCCATAAACAACGATACTGATCCCATTGTAAGTTTGGAACAAGGCACCAACGCACTCCGCGTGGCCCTTCAGATAATTGAATCTTTCGAAAATTAATATATTGCCGTTCTCGACCATGCTCGAATTGACAATACTTTAAACAATATACTATGGAAAAAATAGCGGTAATCGGTGCCGGAACCATGGGAAATGGAATCGCCCATGTTTTCGCGCAAAACGGATATAAGGTCAATTTGGTAGATATTGCACAGGCATCTTTGGACAAAGGTTTGGCCACCATTACCAAAAATTTGGATAGAATGATTGCCAAAGAGGTAATTGATGAAGCCAAAAAGGAGGCTACCCTTGGCAATATTACCTCCTTTACCAATCTAAAAGACGGTGTTTCGAACACGGATTTGGTGGTTGAAGCGGCAACGGAGAACTTGAACATCAAACTGAAGATTTTTAAGGATTTGGACAACATCTGCAAAGCAGAAACCATTTTGGCCACCAACACATCTTCCATTTCAATAACTCAGATTGGTGCTGCCACCAATCGCCCTGAAAAAGTAATCGGAATGCACTTTATGAATCCAGTACCAATTATGAAATTGGTCGAGATAATTCGTGGGTACAGTACATCTGATGAAGTCACGGAAACCGTTATGGAGCTGTCCAAAAAATTAGGAAAAACCCCAACCGAGGTAAACGATTACCCTGGATTTGTGGCCAATCGTATTTTAATGCCCATGATCAATGAGTCCATCGAGACACTTTACAATGGCGTAGCCGGGGTTGAGGAAATTGACACCGTAATGAAATTGGGCATGGCACACCCCATGGGCCCGCTTCAATTGGCCGATTTTATTGGGTTGGATGTTTGCCTTTCCATTTTGAACGTGATGTACGATGGATTCAAAAACCCAAAATACGCTCCTTGTCCCCTACTTGTTAATATGGTGATGGCGGGCAAGCTCGGTGTAAAATCTGGTGAAGGCTTTTACGATTATTCCGAATCCAGAAAAGCTGAACACGTTTCCGCACAATTCAAATAAAATTTCATGGCCATCATAAAACCGTTTAAGGCCATTCGCCCCACAAAGGACAAAGCATTTTTTGTAGCATCGCGCTCCTACGAAGAGTATTCCCAAGAGGAGTTGAAGGCGGTGCTGCAATACAATCCTTTCTCTTTTCTGCACATCATCAACCCGGGATTCAAGTTTGAAAAGAACATCAAGGGAAAAGAGCGATTTGGGCTTGTACATAACCGATACTTGGAATTTTTGGAGGAAAATGTCTTCCAAAAAGATGATGAGCCCAGTTTTTACCTCTATCAAATAGAAAAGAACGATTTTAAAAGTTTGGGATTCTTTTGCGCCTGTAGTGTGGACGATTACAGGAGCAATATCATCAAAAAGCATGAAGACACTATTCAGGATCGTGAAGAGTTGTTTGCCGACTACTTGCATACCGTAGGTTTTAACGCAGAGCCGGTTTTAATGACTTATGAGGACAATGCGCTTGTGGATAAAATCTTTCAGCGTAAAATAGAACGGAAACCCGAATACGATTTTACCACAACCGATAGGGTCAACCATAAATTGTGGAAAATCTCGTATCCCGAAGGGATTGAAAAATTGGAAAAGGCCTTTGGCGACCTCAATGCACTCTATATTGCCGATGGTCACCACCGTAGTGCCTCATCGAACTTGTTGGCAAACCTAAAAAAATCACAGAACGAGAATCACACGGGTGAGGAAGCCTACAACTATTTTATGGCCTACCTGATTCCGGAATCACAAATACGAATTTCTGAGTTTAATCGTATGGTGAAAGATTTGAACGGATTCTCCAAAAAAGAGTTTTTAATCAAACTTGATCAACATTTTAGAATCGAAAAAAGGGATGACGGGCTTTGCAAACCTTCTAAAAAACATGAATTTAGCATGTATTTGGAAGGTGAGTTCTACACGCTCCATTTTAGAAAAACAAACCACGAGTTTACCGATGCCCTGAGTAAATTGGATACTCAAATTCTGTACAAGACCGTTTTAGAGCCCATTTTGGGCATTACCGATTTGAGGAACGACAAACGGATTTGCTACGGGTATGGCAAAAACAACCTTATCCAAATGAAAGATTTGGTGGACTCTGGCCGTTACGCCGTTGGTTTTAGCTTGGTACCCACCACTATTGAAGAAATCAAGGCAATTGCCGATGCAGGTTTGGTAATGCCCCCAAAAAGCACGTATATTGAGCCTAAGCTCCGAAGCGGGCTGGCTATTTATGAATTATAAACTTTAAAACACAGTACATTGTGATGATAAATTCGTCATTTCGAGCGGGTTTCACGACAGCATGAGTGAAATTTGTATCTGGAAAAAGAATTTTTATCTAAAAAAGGTTATCGACCTGCTTGCCGGCAAGCAGGTACGATTTTTCCTTCTAAAAAAACTCGAACTGACGGTTTTTTGACCATAATATTATCAAAATGCACTACGAGTAATTTTATTGTCATTCCTGTGAAAACAGGAATCCATTAACCAAAAAGATTCCGCATTAGGTGCGGAATGACATTAAGAACATTATGCCTATAAAAGATGATCTCAATAAAATAAAATCCGAACTGCCCGAAGGGGTAACTTTGGTCGCCGTTTCCAAAACCAAACCCAACGAGGATATTTTGGAAGCCTACGAGGCGGGACAACGGGTATTTGGAGAAAATAAAGTACAGGAAATGGTCCAAAAATGGGAAGGTTTGCCCAAGGACATCGAATGGCACATGATTGGCCATGTACAGCGCAATAAGGTCAAATACATGGCCGAGTTTGTTTCCTTGATCCACGGGGTGGACAGCCCAAGGTTGTTGAAGGAAATTAACAAACAAGCTAAAAAGCATGATCGCGTGATTCCCTGCTTGCTCCAAATCCATATTGCAGAAGAAGATACCAAATTTGGTTTGGACGAAAAGGAATTGTACGAGCTTATCAGCTCTGATTACTTCAAGGCGATGGAACACATTAAAATTGTTGGTTTGATGGGCATGGCCACCTTTACAGACGATATGAATCAAGTGAGAAGAGAGTTTGCCCAGCTTAAATCCATGTTTGATTCACTTAAAGATAAACTGACGGACATCTCCATCCTTTCCATGGGCATGAGCGGTGATTATGCCATTGCAATTGAAGAAGGTAGCACTATGGTACGAATTGGAAGCAGTATATTTGGGGCAAGAAATTATTCATAAACCATTAATTTTCCATGTACGCCATACTCGACATTGAAAGCACGGGAGGAAAATACAATGAGGAAGGCATTACCGAGATTGCCATCCACAGGTTTGATGGGCACCAGATAGTTGACAAATTCATCTGTTTGGTCAATCCTGAAAGGGAAATACAACCTTTTGTAGCAAAGTTGACAGGTATCAACAACAAAATGCTACGTTCCGCACCCAAGTTTCACGAAGTGGCCAAACGCATTGTGGAAATAACGGAAGGAACTATTTTGGTGGCACACAATGCACAGTTTGATTATCGTATCCTCCGAACTGAGTTCAGAAGACTTGGCTACGATTATCAACGAAAAACGCTTTGTACTGTCGACCTATCCAAACAACTGATTCCAGAAGCAGAATCACACAGTTTAGGAAAGCTGGCACGTTCGCTCGGTATTCCCATGAGCGATAGGCACCGTGCCAACGGTGATGCACTGGCTACTTTGAAACTCTTTAAGTTGTTGTTGAACAAAGATTCGGACAAAAGAATTATTACCGAGGTCATCCGCGAGGAGACCCATGGGGAGCTTTCTCCCAACCAGTTGGATATGGTTTTTAGTCTGCCATCGGAAACGGGTGTGTACTATATGCACGACAAAGACGGAGAAATCATCTTTTTGGGAAAAACAAAGGATATCAAGAAGCGGGTAAACCAACATTTTACCAATGTGGGCAAACTGGCACGGAAACTTCAAAAAGAAACAAAAAGAGTAACATACGAAACCACGGGAAGTGAGCTTATAGCCATATTGAAGGCTTATTTGGAGCAAAAAAAGAACAAACCAAGATACAACCACGTTTCCAATAAAAAACTTTTTACCCATACCATAGATTTTAGTCAAAACGGAACCGAACATATTGTTTTGGAAGTAGAAAAGAACAAGTCGCTCGAGCCTAAAAAAATGGCGTTTAACGGAACTCAGGCGGCAAAGAGCTTTTTAAACAAAATATCGGACGAATTTGAGCTTTGCCCTTCCTCTTTGGGGACAAATGTGCCAAATTCTCATCAAAAGCCATTAGGTATCAACGCATTGGATTGTAACGAAAAAGTGCTTTCCGCTTTTGATCGGTACAGCATCCAAAATAAAAATATGGCGTTGATAGACCGCGGCAGGGAAACCGGGGAGCGCAGTTTTATATTAATCAAGAATGGCGAACTTCAAGGATTTGGTTATGTGGAACTCAACTATCAAATCAATAATATCCATATCTTGGAGTCTATTATGACCCCAATTCGGAGTGATGAAAACACCACTTTTATCGTGGAAACCTATCTGAGAAAAAACAACCGACTTAAGACCATACCACTAACCCCTTGATCGTTGGAAGAATATAAGCCACAATCTAAATGGAAAAACAAACTTCATGAGATTATTTATGAGGCGGACACTCCATCAGGTAAGCTTTTTGACATTGTTCTTTTTATCCTGATCATTTTCAGCGTTGTTTTGGTGATGCTAGAGAGTGTTGATGAATTTGACCAACACTACCATAAAACCTTGTTGACCCTTGAATGGGTGGTAACAATTTTCTTCACCCTGGAATATATTGCACGCTTAATCAGTATTAAAAAACCGTGGAAGTACGTTTTTAGTTTTTATGGGATTATTGATTTCTTATCAACAATACCCCTTTACCTCTCCTATATATTGGCGGGCTCACAAGTCTTGTTGGCGGTAAGGGCGTTCCGCTTGCTACGGATTTTCAGAATACTGAAACTCGTTAAATTTATGGGCGAAGCTTCCCAGTTACAGTCAGCCTTAAAGGCCAGTCGGGCCAAAATTGTTGTTTTTATCTACGTGGTTTTGATTTTATCGGTAATCATGGGCACTTTAATGTATCTTATTGAAGGTGACGAAGCAGGGTTTACCAGTATTCCACGGAGCATTTATTGGACTATAGTTACGCTCACCACCGTTGGGTATGGAGATATTGCTCCACAGACCAATTTGGGCCAACTCCTTGCTACGGTAATCATGATTTTGGGTTACGGAATCATTGCCGTACCTACTGGAATCGTGACTGCGGAATTTACCCGAAATAAAAAAGGCAACGAGGCAAGTAACAAGGGGACAGTTCATTTAAACACGCAAGCCTGTCCCAGTTGTTCGGCAGAAGGCCATCGAGATGATGCTACGCATTGCTATAATTGTGGACACCTGTTATGAGTACAAAAATTTTATTAGCTGTGGTAGGGCCTACCGCTATTGGGAAAACCTCACTTGGAATCCAATTGGCAAAGCACTTTGGTACTGAAATAATCTCCGCCGACTCCAGACAGTTTTTTAAGGAAATGGAAATAGGGACGGCTGTTCCGTCCAAAGAGGACTTGAACGAGGCACCCCATCATTTTATTCAGCACAAAAGTATTTTTGAACCCTATTCCGTTGGTGATTTTGAGAAGGAAGCCATTAAGCTGTTGGATGGTTTATTTCAAAAAAAGGATATTGCCGTAATGGTAGGCGGTAGTGGTCTGTATGTTGATGCGGTTGTATCCGGATTGGACAAATTCCCGGAGGTTGACCCGAAAATAAGGGAATTGTTGAATCAAAAACTACAGGAGCAAGGATTGGAAAGTCTTCAAAAAGAATTGAAGCAAAAAGATCCCGACTATTACAAAATTATTGATAGGGACAACCCACATAGGCTGATTAGAGCTTTGGAGGTGTGCGTAGCCGCCAACAAACCTTACTCATTTTTCTTGGGCCAACCCAAAGCCAAAAGGGGGTTCAAAACGCTTTATATTGGCATTGAAGCACCAAGGGAAATTATTTATGAACGGATAAATGCCAGAGTAGATCTTATGATGAAGACAGGATTGCTGGAGGAAGCAAAAAAACTATATCCGCACAGAAAACTGAATGCCTTGCAAACAGTTGGTTACAAAGAACTTTTTGAATATATTGGTGGGCATTGCAGTTTAGACTTTGCTGTTTCAGAAATTAAAAAAAACACAAGACGATTTGCAAAGCGGCAACTTACATGGTTGCGTAAAAATGAAGCTATTTTGTGGGTGCCTTATGATGGTGAGCCAAACCAGGTACTACAAATGGTAACAGACCAACTAAAAACCAACTTTTATGCCCAACGGTAAAACTGTGATAGTAGTTATGGGAGTGAGTGGCTCCGGAAAAACAGAAATCGGAAAACTGCTTTCACAAAAACTGTCCCGGCCATTTTACGATGGTGATGACTTTCATCCCGAAGCGAACATAAAAAAAATGAGCTCTGGGAACCCTCTAAATGACGATGATCGTAAGGAATGGTTGATACAGCTCAATAAATTGGCCGTAAAACATCGTGACAAGGGTGCCATAATCGCTTGTTCCGCACTAAAAAAGAACTACAGGAGCATTTTACGTGCAGGTATGGGGGATAATATGGCCTTTGTTTATTTGAACGGGTCTTTTAAATTAATACAATCTAGATTGAACAAAAGAAAAGGGCATTTTATGAGTGCTCAACTTTTACAATCACAATTTGATACACTGGAACCCCCATCCAAAGCAATTACCGTTTCCATAGAGCACCCACCAAAAAAGATTGTTGAGGAGATTGTGAAAAAGCTTAGGTTTTGATATAGAACTCATTTAAACTTTTTCTTTATGAATCTTTTAATTGCAATTACGATGAAAGCCAGATAGTTGAACCCTTACCAGCTTTCCGTTGTGGTATCGAACCTGTTGAGCAATGAGCGAAAGCTGTCGATCCATGCATTGGTTAGCTCCACGGCATATCTTTCAGCGTATAGTTTTTGATCAAAGTATTCGTTCCTCTCCGTATTCCCGTTACGTTTGTTGAAGCAGATGTTGGCATTGATTTCCCTTGATGCACATGCGGCCCTGAAGTCTTTCGAATCGAATCCCGCATCGGCATTGAGGAAGATCCCCTCCATTGGAATCTCCGCCCTGTCAAGGGCAGCGGTGACCACCTCGAACTGTACTTCGATATCGTAAAGGTCGTTATGGTTGCCGGCCACGCTCGGACATTGCCAAGGGCAGCCCCTGCCTATCGGTAAGGAAAAGGGCGTTGGTGGTCCTTCGCCTCTTCCTGCCCTGGTATTCGACACCCGCACCGCCCCTTGTCGCTGGGGTATGGCTCCCGTCCAGATCCACGCTGGAAAGGTCAAGTTCGGCCCTGTGCCTCTTCAGAAATGCTGTCCAGCAGTCCAGCCAAGTCCCCAAAAGGCTCCACTTTCTGTAGTGGTGGTAGACCGACGCCAGCTCAGGACCTTTGGGGAGAACAGCACCCTCACGGGCAAGAGCTCTCACGGTACCCCGCTCTTCATCTTGTAGAGTATCGCGTTGACGATCTCGCACAAGGGCCGTCGGGGCAGTATGTTGGGGACTATCTCCATTTATATGGTATCTTTGTCGAGTACTTTGTACAAGGGCTATGGTTTTTGCGTGTGGTAACACAAATGTCCGTAGCCCTATATTTTGATCCAAAAAAAAGTTTAAATCACTTCATAAAAAAAGCCACCAAAAGGCGGCTTTATATTGGGGTGAAATTTGTTCTATTGCTCGTTTTCAGCTTTTACAACAAGCCTAAAACCTTCTCCATGAATGTTAAGGATTTCTACCAAGTCGTCTTTTTTGAGATATTTTCTCAACTTGGCAATGTACACGTCCATACTTCTGGAGGTAAAATAGTTGTCATCTCGCCAGATTTTGGTCAACGCCAACTCCCTTGGCATCAAATCGTTTTCGTGAAGTGCCAATAAACGTAATAGTTCGTTCTCTTTTGGAGATAGTTTTATGGGCTCTTCTTCCTTATATTTTAAAAAACGAAGTTTGGAGTTTAAATGGAAATTTCCGATTTCGAATTCAAATTGCTTGCTATCGGCCAAAGAACTTGAAGCTTTTCTTTGAAGTATAGCCTTCAACTTCATTAGTAAGACCTCAGAGTCGAAAGGTTTGTTCAAGTAATCGTCCGCTCCCGCTTTGTACCCTTTTAGAACATCCTCTTTCATGGTCTTGGCAGTAAGAAAGATAATCGGAACGTTCTCGTTCTTTTCACGGATTTCCTTTGCCAAGGTAAATCCATCCTTATAAGGCATCATTACGTCCAAAATGCAGACATCGTAGTTGTCTTTTTTAAACTTCTCAAAACCCTCCATTCCGTTTTTGGCAAGAACAACATCAAAATCGTTCATGTTCAAATAATCTTTCAGAACAATTCCAAAATTTGGATCGTCCTCTACCAATAGTATCTTCTTTTTCTCTGTTTCCATAGTTTGCTTTTAAATTAAAGGTAGTTTAATAAAGAAAGTGCTTCCTTTTCCTTTTTCACTTTCTGCATAAACTTCACCTTGATGATCATCTATAATTCGTTTTACGTAGGCCAATCCTAATCCGTGGCCTTTAACGTTGTGTATGTCGCCGGTATGTTCCCGGTAAAATTTTTCAAATACTTTTTTGAGCACTGCCTTGCTCATTCCAGCTCCTTGATCCTGCACTTTTATAATGATGCTATTTTTCACCACTTCGGTGTATACATCAATTTTAGGTGTTTCTGGTGAATACTTTACCGCATTGTCCAGAATGTTCACCATCACATTGGTCATGTGCATATCGTTCGCCAATACTTCCGAGCGGTCGGCATCAAGGTGGGCTTTTGCATATCCTCCCCTATCCTGCACAATCAGTTCAATGTGGGCGATGGCGTCAGTAATGATATCGTGCATATTGACCCTGTCCTTACTAATGTCCAACTGGTTTTTTTCCAATTTGGATATTCTCAGAACATTTTCCACCTGCGCATGCATACGTTTGTTCTCATCGCGAATCATGCCCAAATAGCGCAACACTTTTTCCTTGTCCTCAATGGATTTTGGATTTCGAATTGCCTCTACTGCCAAGTTTATGGTCGCAATGGGTGTTTTGAACTCATGCGTCATGTTATTGATAAAGTCTGACTTGATCTCAGAGATGCGCTTTTGCTTGATCAATTGGTAAATGGCGCTAGAGTATGCCAGCATAATCACCAATGTAAAAACCAGTGAGAGTAATGCCATTCCCATTACAGAACCAAATATGTAGCGCTTCATACTGGGGAATGTTAGCAATAGTGAAAAATTGGACATGCCTTCACTATCCTTGAAAATGGGAGCCTTGTACATTTTAGAGCCCGAAAATTTAAATTTCCTAGACCGTACTTTGGTGGGGTAACCTTGGCTGTACACTCCATATTCATAGTCTATATCAATGTTCCTATTGCTAAGTTCTTGGCTAAGGAGCAGTTCCAGTTCTTGCTTGGAGACCCGTTTATGGATAGGTTGAATTTTGGCGTATTCCATAAAAACATCCTCCCATTGGGCCTTTTCAATACTGCTTAGCTTACCAATATTGGTTACTTTTTCTATGGGGGTTAGGTTATAACTTTTTCCATCAAGACCGAACTCCTCTTTAAAAACACTTTTGGTTCTTCGACTTGTAATGTTTTTAAGAGTAGTGGTATCCTTGCCACCCAATGTATTATCAAAGAACGCTGAGGTTATATTGTAATCTTCTTCAAGAATTCCATGGGAGTAAAAAAGAATTTCATCGGAATTGATATCCCGTTCTACAAACATGAAATTTTTGTATTGTGCACTTTTAGGTTCACCAACGCTATCCGCCAGAGAAGCCAAACGATCGGAGTATTCCTTCATCTCCCGCTTCTCCACCCTACTTGCCACTTTGTCCAATATATCTGTGACTGTTCTTGAGAATTGTTCCTCTTTATCGTTTACAGACGTCTGTATCCAATAAACTTGCACGAAAATTATCCCTAAAAGGGATAAACTCATAAGAACAACCAGAAGAACGAATAGCTTCTTGTTCATTAGTGTAAAATTAAAAATTTAACATTTAGTAATTTTAGCGTTTAACCAAAACTTAACATAAATGTTAAAATTTAGATGCTAAAGCTAAAAGTTTGAGGTGTAGTTCTTTAACCTTTCTTTTGGTTTTGCCCAATTCAAGGTTTTCTATTGAAAAATCGGTTAAGTCGAGCTTTTGTTTATCTTTCAATTGGTTGTTTATCCGATCAACAACAGCTTGCTTTTCAACTTTATCCCTGTCCATTACTCTTTTAATCCGAGTTTCTACAGGTGCAGTTACTAAGATAGTACAATCATATTTGTCCTGGGCATTATTTTCAAAAATCAATGCGGTTTCCTGTATTACATAGTGCGATTTTTGACGGTTGGCCCACTCCAAAAAATGCTTTCGAACCGCCGGATGTACAATATTGTTGAGTTTTTGGAGCAACTCAGGGTCCTTAAACACTTTATCCGCTATGTGCGACCTGTTCAAACCATCTTTGCCATAAGCCTTTTTACCCAACAAATCCATAATGGCTGCTTTAACTTCTGTTGATGTCTCCATCAATTTTTTGGCCTCCATATCAGAATCATACACAGGAATACCAAGTTCCTTGAACATTTTGGCCACGGTACTTTTTCCACTTCCTATCCCTCCGGTGAGTCCAACTATCATCATCGCTGTTCCAAAACAAAATTTACGGTGTTTTCTTCAAGCCTTATATCGTATACTTTTTGTGGGCTTTGTGTAATTTCCAAGAACAAAGTACTGCTTTCGGCCCCATTTAATTGTCCATAATCTGCAACAATTTCAAAGTCGGAGGCCGAAATTTCCTTTAAACGCTCAATAGTGGCCTTGCACAACACGGTCACTGAATTGGGAAAGGTCCTTACTTGGTACCCTTCTGGAATATTCAGCACTTGCACAGGTACCTCAAAAATCTTTTCTGAAAACTTTGAGACCTTACCAAAAACCTTTGCCTTACCTACCGAAAAAATACTGTTATCCAATCCCTTAGGGAAAATCAAGGTAACTTCGTTGGAAAAATCGGCATTGACATTGGTTAGCTGTATGGATGATGTTTTTATTGATTTGATGGTATCAATTTCATTTTTTGGTCCTTTCACCTCAACTGAATCCGGCGAAACTTTAATTTTCCCATCCAGAATATAGTTTTGCTGAAGCTCCAGGTCCACCCTGGGCTGTATGGGTATCTTCTTTGAATCCACTTGGTAGAGATCCACTTCCAATTGGTTCCTGTCCAAATCCAAAAGTGATATGTTCTGTGATAATTGTTGGTCCATTTGTCTTTTCAACACCTCTTTGCTCAATACAAAATCACCATTTTGAAATTCTACCTCAGAAACATCAATATCAATACGACGCTTAAAAAAATTATAGTATAAAAATTGAAAGCCACTGGTTCGGAGTTTAGCCTCAATTTGGTCATTTGAATTCTTCCCCAACAACAAGGAATCCGGAAGATTGCGATAATTTAGCGTAAAGTAGGTACGAGACTCATACGTTTCGGACAGATTGCTGATAAACCACGCCAAAAAAGAGCAAAACAAAAAAAGCGAAAATACTTTCACTTTCTTCTTGTTGAGGCCATGCATTACTTTTTTGGACACTTTTTACTTTTTCTTGAAAAATAGTTTTGGGAACAACTCCTCCGCTTCCTTATTACTAAAGTTAAGCAACATTGTGGACTTGAAAAAACCAATTCCATATCCCATAAATTGGGTCAAAGCCGCATAAATGGCTAAAATGGCCACCTTTACATCTTTGTTCCGTATTAAAGCATCCAAAAACAAAATTGAAAAATAAAAAACATACAACAACAAAGGCAACCAAAGCTCTATTATAGCCAAGATTATGGCAACGAACAATCCCAACATAAACAAAGTTGGAAACCAATAAGTGGGCTTAGCCGTTCCGGGATGCCATTTGTTGAGTATGGGACGGACCATCCCAAATTTATTCACCTGAATATAGAATTTGTTCCAGTCTATACGTCTTTTATGGTATACAAAAGCTTTTGGAAACAATCTGGTTTCAAACCCGGCTTTCCATATCCGGAAGGTAAGGTCTGGGTCTTCCCCTGGATGTATTCTGCCAAAACCTCCCGTTTTTTCAAAAGCATCTTTGGAAATGCCCATGTTAAAACTACGAGGTTGAAACTTTCCCACGGCCTTTTCCCCTCCCCGTATACCTCCGGTAGTTAAAAAGGAAGTCATTACATGGTTTATGGCCTTTTGTACAGTGGTGAAGGAAGCATTGGCTGCATCTGGTCCACCATAGCAATGAACAAGTTTCTTTTCAAGTTCCTTGTCCACTTCGGTCAAATACTGTTTTGGGAGGATACAATCCGAATCTAAAATGATAAAATAATTCCCTTTGGCCTTTTGCATCCCAAAATTTCTGGAATCCCCAGGACCTGAGTTTTCTTTGAAATAGTAGGAAATGTTGAGCTTGTCCTGAAACTTTTCTACGACATCCTCCGAACGTTCCGTAGAGCCATCTTCCACAACAACCACTTCAAAAGCTTTTTGGAAATCTTGTTGATCAAGACTTTCCAACAGTTCCCGAACTTCTTCGGGTCTATTGAACACGGGAACTACTATGGAGAAAAACGTATTCATTTGAAACAGAAAAGCCATCCCAAAAAGGATGGCTTCCCATATATTTTTTAATGTTTATTCAGAAAATTCATCGATTACTTCTTGGCTCACTCCTGTATTGGAGAAGCCTCCATCATGGAACAAGTTCTGCATGGTCACCTTTCTCGTCAAATCGGAGAAAAGGGACACGGTATAGTTGGCGCAATCATCCGCTGTGGCATTGCCCAATGGCGACATTTTTTCCGCGTAATTGATAAAGCCATCAAATCCTTTAACACCCTGCCCTGCCGTGGTAGGGGTTGGCGATTGTGAAATGGTGTTCACTCTTACCTTATGTTCCTTCCCGAAGAAATAACCAAAACTCCTGGCAACAGATTCCAAATAGGCTTTGTTGTCCGCCATATCGTTATAGTCAGGGAATGTTCGTTGCGCCGCCATATAGGTCAGGGCAACAATACTTCCCCATTGGTTCATGGCTTCTGCCTTGTAAAGGGACTGCATCACCTTATGGAAAGATAGTGCGGACACATCCCAACCTTTCTCAGTAAAGCTGTAGTTCTCATCTGTGTAGTGCCTTCCTTTTCTAACGTTTACGGACATTCCTATGGAATGAAGTACAAAATCCAATTTTCCGCCCAAAATCTCCATGGACTTCTCCACCAAATTTTTAAGGTCATCTTCGTTAGTGGCATCTGCGGGAATAATTTTTGAATTGGTTTTTTCCGCAAGTTCATTTATTTGCCCCATTCGCATGGCGATGGGTGCGTTGGTAAGCACAAACTCACCCCCTTCTTCATGAACACGTTCCGCGGTTTTCCAAGCAATGGAGTTTGCATCCAGAGCACCAAAAATGATTCCTTTTTTACCTTTTAAAAGATTGTATGCCATAGTTTCTTGCAATTGTTGATTGTAGAGCAAAGATATTTAAACTATTTTGATTGTTAACATCCTTAAGAATATAGATTTCTATCATGCTGAACTTGATTCAGCATCTCATTCGATAACCCGGTGGGATGGGACCCTGAAATAAACCACTATGGATTTGAAATCCATAATTTTAAAGAAAAGAATGAAATTCTTTGTCATTTGGCATCAAGTCCTCCCTTAATCTCCCGAAACAGGTTCGGGACAGGCTCTCCAAGGGAGGGAAACTTCTCCCCTTGGGGAGACCGGAGAGGGGACTATGCATAAAATTTATAGAACCTAAAGTAACTGCAATAAAACCTGACTACCGTTGGACAATTTTGCAGGCCTACCTGCCGGCAAAGGCAGGGTTTTAACTTTTAACTAGAAAGTAAATTAAGGGTGACAAATTTTTCATCAAAATACTTTATTGCAGCAGCTCCTTGGCGTGGGCCAATGCGGATTCGGATAAGGACTTACCACCCAACATTTCGGCCAGTTCACGTACACGCTCATCCGTGCTTAATTGTTTGATGTGTGTGCTTGTTCCTTCCGCACCTTCTTCTTTATAGACCTTAAATTGGTAGTTTCCTTTTGATGCTACCTGCGGCAAGTGGGTAATGGAAAACACTTGCATGGTACTGCTCATTTGCTGCATAATCTCCCCCATTCGGTTGGATATTTCTCCCGAAACCCCTGTATCGATTTCATCGAACATCATGGTGGGGAGGTTTTCATACTCGGCCAAAATAGATTTTATAGTCAGCATAATACGGGAAAGTTCCCCGCCTGATGCTACTTTTTTCAGTTCGCCATAATTGGAACCCTTGTTCGCAGAAAACAAGAACACCAAATCATCTTTTCCATTGGTTTTGAACGATTTGGATGGATTTACCTTAATATTAAAAGTAGCTGAAGGCATACCCAAAGATGTCAAGTTTGCCTGAAGCCTTTCGTTCAATTTAGGGATGACAACCTTTCTGCCATCACTTATTTTTTGCGCCCAAGCATCCACTTTTTTGGTAATCGCAGAAACCTCTTCTTTTTTTGCTTTGATTTTGGACTCAATATTGGCCACGGCATTCACTTTTTGAGCTAATTCCTCACGAATTGCAATCAATTCGGATACTGAATCGGTATGGTGTTTTTTCTGCAGGTCGTACAATTGTTGTAATTGTCCATTAACCACCTCCAATCGTTCTGGATTGGCCTCTACCTTATCCTTTAATTGTTCCAGTTCAGAAGCGATATCGTCAGTTTCAATCAATACGGATTGAATTCTATGGCTCAACGATTTATAGTCAGCCCCAAAATCCGTTAAACCTTGAAATGCCCGTTTTAAATCGGTAAGCCTGCCTACAATGCCCAATTGTTCGTCATTCAATAATTGATGGCCTGCGGACAATTGCTCCATAATCTGCTCAACGTTGCTCAATTGCTCATATTCGGCCTCCAGCTCTTCCTGCATGCCTTCTTTGAGCTTTGCAGCCTCTAATTCTTCAAGCAAAAAACTGTTGTAGTCGTGTTCCTTATCTGCTTCAGTCTGAAAATCCTCCAATTTTTGGAGTTCTTTGGATGCAGTGCGCAATTGCTCAAGCTCTCTGGTATATGCAGAAAGATTTTCAGAGTTATCTGCCAAAGCATCCAACACCTTCATCTGGAAATCATTTTCGGTAAGGCGCATGGTTTGGTGTTGGGAGTGTACATCCACCAATTGGTCGCCCAATGTCCGCATAACATCCAAAGTAACCGGGGAATCGTTCACAAATGCCCTGGATTTTCCGCTGGGCAGTATTTCCCGACGAAGAATGGTCTTATCGTCATAATCCAAGTCATTATCCTCAAAAAAAGACTGGAGTTGATATTTGGACACATCGAACTCTGCCTCTATCACGCATTTTTGTGTTGTATTTTTCAGTGATGATAGGTCGGCCCGCTTACCCAATACCATGGAAAGACCTCCCAAGAGTATCGATTTTCCTGCCCCGGTTTCTCCAGTTATTGTGGTGAATCCGTTGGAAAAAGAAACACTTACATCATCAATGAGTGCATAATTTTGGATGGATAGATTTACTAGCAATATCGAAGATTTTACCCGTAAAGATAAACCTCTTTATAGAACTGCACTAGTAATTTATTTCATTCCACGTGCTGGAATAAAATGGAGCCACTTTGTTTAGGGTTTCCTTGAGTTTTACGATGTCCACTTTAGGGCCATCGGAAAAGATGTTCTGGATTTCCTCGGACTTGGCATCAAAAAAAGTCTGAATCAGAAAGGCATTGGGCCTTCGGCTTATAAGGGTTTCAAACAGGCGAAGACTTCCTGCAATGATTTGTTTGCCCGTACTATTGTTGTCAGCCAAGATATCGAGCCCTTTTCTGTGGTAGTTGTACATGGCGATGCGATACTCCCTAAAAGAGTTGCTCAATAGGTTGTCTACCAATTCAAAACGGCTGCGATTACCAGTATCCTGACTCCATCCGCTATAACTGGAACTTTGTGCCTGTGTTACAATATTTTGGGCCTGACGGTAGAAGTCGTTCCCGCCTTCCAAAGAAAAGGTATCGGCATCCAACCCTAAAATAATATAGACATAGTACGAAATAACACCTACTAGATTGGAATTAAAATTGTTTTGATTATACACCAAAGGTTGAAATTCCTGATACTGAAAATTAAAGGAATTGTCCTTGTAATTGAACACGGGGCTTTCGTATGTGGTATTGAATACGGGTCGTGTAGACTGAATTTGGATATTGGCCTCAAAACGGTCCGATTCGTATTGAGTTACCGTAATGAACATACGTGCATTTACCCGCTCATTTTCACGATAAGTCCTGTTCGTCCACTTGGTTTTGTTCACAAAATCGTTGAGGGAACGTTCCAAAGTCCTGAAAATCTGCTGGTTGGTCTGCCCCACTTGGTCAGAGTTCACGGTTACCTCACAATTCAGTTCTTGCGCCGGAAGAGCAAGGGTAACAAGCAATAGAAAAATGGAAAACAGTATGTTACGCATGGATTCTGGAGATGATTTCTTGCCAAATATCGGAAGCCACTTCGGGCTTCGTCTTCAAATCAAACGTTTTTATCTCCAAATTCTTATCTATAAAGGTGATTTTATTTGTGCTGCCTCCAAATCCCGCACCATTGTCTTTTAATGAATTAAGGACAATGCCGTCCAAATGCTTTCTTTTGAGCTTGCCTTTGGCATTTTCCAGTTCGTTCTGGGTCTCCAAGGCAAAACCTACCAAAAATTGATTCTTTTTGTTTTCGCCGAGCGACATGAGAATATCCGGAGTACGTTCCAACTCTATGAACATTTCACCTTCCTTTTTCTTTACTTTTTCCGCTGCGATGTATTTAGGCCGATAATCAGCCACTGCAGCAGCACAAATGACAACATCCATGTCTGCATAATAATTATGGCATGCTTCGTACATTTCCTGTGCAGAGGTTACCCGTATCAGTTGAATGGAATTGTGGTCGATGCTCAAGTGCGTAGGCCCTGAAACCAAAACAACCTTTGCTCCCAAATCGCCCGCTTTTTTGGCCAGCTCAAATCCCATGGTTCCGGTGGAGCGATTTCCCAAAAAACGAACGGGATCAATAGCTTCATGGGTGGGCCCTGCCGTAATCAGTACTTTTTTTCCTGATAGCGGGAGTCCTTTGGCCAAATCTTCCTGAATGAATGCTACAATGTTCTCAGGTTCTGCCATACGACCTTCTCCGTGCAAGCCGCTGGCCAAATCACCGGATTCTACCGGAATCATGGTGTTACCAAAAGATTCAAGTTTATCCAGAGAATTTTTGGTGGACGGGTGTTTGTACATATCCAAATCCATGGCCGGAGCAAAGTAAACCGGACATTTCGCAGATAGATAAGTGGCCAAAAGCAAATTGTCGCAAGTTCCGTTGGCCATTTTGGACAACGTGTTGGCCGTGGCAGGGGCAATCAGCATAATATCTGCCCAAAGACCGAGTTCCACGTGGTTGTTCCAGGAGAGGCTTCCATCTTCTTCGTTCACAAAATCCATCAAAACTGGGTTCTTGGAAAGTGTGGACAATGTAAGGGGCGAAACAAAAGAACTGGCACTCTGGGTCATTACAACTTTGACCCGGGCACCAGCTTTAATCAGTAAACGAACAAGAAATGTGGTCTTGTACGCGGCAATTCCCCCGGAAATTCCTAAAAGGATATTTTTACCGCTAAACATTTTTCTTAGGCGTCTTTCACTGTATTCCTGTAGTAAATTTTATCTTCCAACCACTCTTGCACTGCCAAAGCGTGTGGTTTTGGCAATTTTTCGTAAAACTTGGAAACTTCGATTTGTTCTTTGTTCTCGAATACTTCTTCCAAGCTGTCGCTGTATGTGGCGAATTCTTCAAGCTTTTCCAACAATTCCTTTTTTATTTCTGAATTGATTTGGATTGCTCTTTTGGCCGTGATGGAAATGGCTTCGTAAATGTTTTCGGTTTTTTCGTCAAACTCGTTTCTATTGAGTGTTACTGTGGAAACCGGGGCCTTGGTGTTTTTCAAATCTTGCATGTGCAGTGGTTTAAAAACTAATTTTTATTTGGATAAGGACGTTGAATATACGCTCAATTCCTGTTGAATCGTTTCAGCAAGTTGGTCTGCTTCTTTTTTGAATTTCGATTCCGGAAAATAGCGCATTAAATTGTTATATGAGTCAAGAGCATCTTCCAATCGCTCTTTCTTCTTGTCCATTGTACTGTTCAAAGCCAGCTCTGTAGCTGCTTCAATTCGGTAATAAAGGGCTTCTTCCCTATATACCGAACCTGGATTATCAGTTATAAAATTATCGAACGCAGTTATAGCTGAAATTAAAACAGGTAGGTTAAATTTTCCTAATTTGTTGAATTGTTTCGCTATTTCTATCTGTTTCTTCTCTTTCTTGGTGGTCAACTCCTTGGCCATGGCGTTGGCTTCCTCAAAATATTCCGATTCGGAATAATTGTTGATAAAGGTTTGGAGCTTCAACAAGGCTTTATCTGTTTCTGTCTGGTCCAAAGAATATCTTGGAGACAGCATGTAGTAACTTTTTGCTCCCAAAAAGCTCGCTTCTTGGATTTTATCGCTTCGCGGATACGATTTTATAAAGCGTTCGAACTGATAGCCCGACAAATAATAATCACCGTTTTTGAAATAACTGTCGGCAAAAAAGAACATTACCCGCTCTCCTTGGGGCTTACCAACGTATTTGGGTGCAATTTGCTCAAACAAACGAACTGCCCTTTTATAATCACCCTCGTTGTACAGCTTTTCGGCCATATCGTATTTGGCCTTCACATCGGTTTCCTTCAGTACCTTTTGGTACTCGCTACAGGATACAAGGAATGCCATTGCACAACAAAAAAGGAGTATTGACCTCATATTCAAAAACATTTTGCAAAATTAGTGATATTGAATGGATATAAAAAATGAATTTTCACCACTCAAATGTAAAGGGTACAATAGCCAATCTCCAATAATTTGGGCAACATTTAACGAATTTTAAACACGGGCCCTGTCCAGTGACTTTAGCGAAGCGCTTATTTTTTCTTTTAATGCAGGTGTCGCCTCAACCAATGGAAGCCTAACGGTTGCTCTTGAAATGCCTTTGTTCTCGAAGATACTTTTGATGCCTGCCGGATTACCTTCCTCAAAAATAAGGGACATTAAAGCCGATAGTTTGTGGTGGATTCCGTAAGCCTCTTTTGCATTGCCTTCCAAACCCAGTTTGATCATATCCGAAAAAAGCGTAGGCAATCCCTGGCCCAAAACCGAGATAACTCCGGCCCCTCCGGCCAAAACTGTTGGCAATGCTGTGGCATCGTCACCGGAAATTACCAAAAAACCTTCTGGTTTGTTTTTGATGATTTTATCTATCTGTACCGAATTTCCGCAAGCTTCTTTGATTCCTACGATATTGGAAAAATCATGGGCTAGCCTTAAGGTAGTTTCGGGCAGCATATTGCTTCCTGTCCTAGACGGCACATTGTATAGTACAATTGGTATGGGAGATGCTTCGGCAATCATTTTAAAATGTTGGTATATGCCTTCTTGCGTAGGTTTGTTGTAATATGGCGATACGGAGAGAATGGCATCAACCTCGGACAGATCCAATGTTTTTAATTCGCTGGCTACAGCCATTGTGTTGTTTCCTCCCACACCAAGCACCAGCGGAAGCCTGCCAGCATTGGTGCGCACTACAATATCGACCACCAATTGCTTTTCCGCTTGGGAAAGGGTTGCAGATTCGGCTGTTGTTCCCAATACCACCAAATAATCCACACCTCCTTGAATATTGTGTTCAACTATCCTTTCCAAGGCAGCTACATCTACCGATAAATCTTCTCTGAACGGGGTTACCAATGCTACTCCTATTCCGATTAACTGTTCCATTTGTTCAAATTTCGTTTAAGATCTTTAAATACTTTTTCAACTCACTCTTGAACAATTTAAAATTATTCAAGGGTATGTTTAAGATCAAATCGTTGAGCTTGGGGTCTTGGGCACCTAATCCAACCTTGAGCCGAGCGGGGGTTTTTACCGACAACAGCTTCATCATTAAATTGTCCTCTTCGTAATAATTGACCAACATATCGTATTCCCTGCCCAAAAACTCAAGAACGTAGCTGTTCTCTATTTCGCCTTTCCAACCCAAGTCCTTATCAGAGAACATTTGTATGGTGTAAGGTGAATTTTTGTCATACTCCCGCTTATAGCCAATAATTTTTATAGCGTTGGGCCTTAATCCGAACTCATCAATAAGCTCATAAAAGGTCTCCGCCTTCTGGAAATTATCAACATCCACTATGCAGCCAACGCTGGTTATTCCCTTCTCTCTGGTCACGGACTTCGAGGGCTTTTCCATTTCTTCCTGTAAATATTTAAGCCCGGATTTAACCTTAAATTTGTCTTGGAGTCCTTTCAAAAACATATTTTTGATGATTTTTACAAAGGTAAATAATCTACCAAGACGACTTAACAAAGATACGCACGTGAACAATCTAAAATTCAAACAATTTGTTACGTTTATAACTTTTTGTTTTTTGCTCTCCTGTAAAAATGATATGGGGAAACTTACGGAAATCAAAGGCAAGCAAATTCCCATCGACTCTACCATTGCCCAAAGCGATTCCATAGCCAGCTTTGTGGAACCCTACAAAAATAGGATAAACGAAGTACTGGATAGCACTTTGGCCTACGCTCCAAAACCGCTATTGTTGAACGATGGAGAACACACCTCATCCATGGGCAACTTAATGGCGGACATTGTTTTCGAACAGGCTTCCCCTATTTTCAATTCCAGAACAGGAAAAAAATTGGATTTTGTTGTGTTGAATGCCGGCGGGGTACGTTCTATAATTTCCGAAGGCAATGTAAGTGCCCGCAACGCTTATGAAGTAATGCCCTTTGAAAACTATATTGAAGTAGTTGAACTAAGCGGCTCTGCTACACGACAGTTGATCAATTTTGTGGCAAAATCTTCCCGCAGACACCCTATATCGGGTATTCAAATTATTACGGACAAGAACCGTTCCCTGCAAAACGTGAACATACAGGGACAGCCTTTTGACGAAAACCGAAATTACTACGTGGCCACATCCGATTATCTGGTAAATGGTGGCCCCAGTGTTGGTTTTTTTGATGAAATTATTTCAGCGACCGAAACTGATTATCTTTTACGAAATGCCATAATCGATTACTTTAAAAAAGTAGACACCTTAAAAGTTGTGACAGATAATCGTTTTATACAATTGGATTAAGCTAAACTGAGCAACAGAATTTAAAACTACTATCGATTGAAAATCCATAGGCTTTGAAAAACAATGAAACTGCAAACTGTTATTAAGTTACTTAGTTATTTGGATGATACGCTTTAATAACTCAATACCCTTTATGATATGTACATAACCCCAAAGCCTTGCACTAAAGTGCAATATAAACTAACGATTGACCAATGAAAAGAAGGGACTTTATTACCAACACCACTGCTGCCACCACTTTAATTGGTTTGGGAGGCCTTAGTTTAAGTTCGTGTTCCAATTTAGGGAAAAAGCACATCACAATTTTGCACACCAATGATGTGCACAGCCATATTGATACCTTCCCCGCTTCCCACTCCAAATTTCCGAACTTGGGAGGAATTGCGCGCAGGGCCACTTTGGTGGAACAGATCCGCAGCGAAAACCCCAATACGCTGCTTTTTGATGCCGGCGATATTTTCCAGGGCACCCCATACTTCAACTTTTATGGGGGCGAATTGGAATTTAAATTGATGAGCAAGCTCAAGTACGATGCATCCACAATTGGCAACCACGATTTTGACAATGGCATAGATGGATTGTTGGCCCAAATGCCCCATGCCGCTTTTGAAATGATTTCCGCTAACTACGACTTTTCCAATACCGTGATGGATGGTTATGTAAAACCTTATAAAATCTACATGGTTGATGGTGTAAAAATCGGAGTATACGGACTTGGTATTGAATTGGATGGATTGGTGACCCAAAAACTGTACAAAGAAACCCAATACCTGAACCCTTACGAAATTGCCCTTGATATGGAGAAGCAATTGAAAGAGGAAGAACAATGCGATTTGATAGTCTGTCTTTCGCACTTGGGCTACGATTACAAAAATTACGAAAGACCGTGCGATACCCGATTGGCACAACAAACCTACCATACTGATTTGATTATTGGCGGACACACACATACCTTTTTGGACAAACCCGATGTACGCACCAACCAAAACGGAAATTCCGTGTTAGTGAATCAAGTGGGGTGCTTCGGCATTAATCTGGGCCGAATCGATTTTTATTTCGATACGGACAAAAATGCTTCAGCTAATGGTGTAAGTATTGCGGTTTGATGTTTGTAAGAAACAAAAAGATCTTTTCGAGCGACCGCCTGCTGGCAAAGGCAGACAAGAAGTGATAGGTTAAAAAAACATTAGATAGGAAGTCCTCCCATAATCCCTCTTCTCCCCTTTGGGGAGACCAGAGAAGGGACGAGTGCAGCAAAGTAAATTCCTACCCACGGCAGACTCGAATTTCTCGCATGGCCACGAATTACTTTATGTCATTTTGAACCGACCAGCGGGAGCGTGAGAAATCTATTTTGTGGCGTGTTCCCAGCTTTCTTTAAAAAATGGACTCCTGCCTTCGCAGGAATGACAAACTCAAGCATCAAGTTTGGAGTTATGAAGTTATTGAATTATTGAGTTAGTGCCTACTGCAAACAGCCAATGCTTACTGCCACTGCAAACTGTAAATTGATCAGAGGTTGGCCTCGACCAAAACTTTTAACTCTTCCTCCAAACTAAACTGGGGAAACGGCTTGCCCGCTTGACGGTACCAATAGCCTGCATTCCACTTGTCGCCTTCCTTTCGGTGCAGGTAGGCGTGGATCCAACTACCCATGGACGAATGGATATCTTGGGCAATGTCATGGGAAGATTCCCAATCCCCTTTAGCATCAAACCAAAGGGATTTTAAGGATTCAGACCATTCCTTCGGAGGTGTATTTTCTTCTAATGTAGATTCAAATTCTTCGAACGTTTTGGGTTTCATGCTTCCAGTTTTTGCAAAAATTCCTGTTCTGATATGATGGGCACCCCCAGGCTTTCCGCTTTTGTTTTTTTACTTGGCCCCATTTTGTCCCCTGCCACCAAAAAACTTGTTTTTGAAGATATGGACGAAGACACCTTGCCCCCGTTGTCCTCGATTATCTTTTTTAAATCGTTTCTGCTGATAGATTCAAACACACCGGAAACCACAAAGGTCTGTCCCTTGAATTTATCCGTTTGGTTTTCCAATTGCTCCTCGGACAATGAGAATTGCAATCCGTAGGATTTTAACCGATCAATAATCTCCATATTGGCAGGCTCCGAAAAAAAGCTGACCACACTTTCCGCAATCCGTTCACCGATTTCATCCACTACAATCAATTGTTCTTGAGAGGCAATCATCAAAGCATCAATATTTTTGAAGGCTTTTGCCAGTTTTTTGGCAACCGTTTCACCTACATATCTAATACCCAAACCAAAAAGCACCCGCTCAAACGGAATTTCCTTGGATGCCTGTACGCCATTCACTAAGTTCTCGGCCGATTTTTCGGCCATACGTTCCAATGGCAAAATTTGTTCCTTGGTCAAGGTATAGAGGTCTGCATAATTGCTGATCAAACCCTCTTTAAAGAGCAATTCCACCGTTTCGCCGCCCAAACCTTCAATATCC
The DNA here is from genome assembly GCF_056857735.1 of Flagellimonas sp. L-11. Lineage (NCBI taxonomy): Bacteria > Pseudomonadati > Bacteroidota > Flavobacteriia > Flavobacteriales > Flavobacteriaceae > Flagellimonas > Flagellimonas sp. L-11. Next base: position 9,401 of record NZ_JBSXNR010000037.1, on the reverse strand, counting down.
ATGGCCTTTCGGGAAATAAAGTGTTGGATGCGACCGGTTATCTGAGGGGGACAACCCATATCGTTTGGACAAAAGTGCTGGGCCTCGCCTTCCTTACGGATCAATTCGGTGCCACATTCGGGACAGTGGGTAATATACTCGGTAGGTTTGGAATCAGGATTCCGTTTGGTAAAATCGACCTTAATAATTTTAGGTATGATTTCACCTCCTTTTTCCACAAAAACAGTATCTCCTTCGCGGACATCAAGCTTTGCAATTTGATCGGCATTGTGCAAGGAAGCGCGTTTTACCGTGGTCCCTGCCAATAACACGGGTTCCAAGTTGGCAACAGGCGTAATGGCACCAGTACGCCCAACTTGATAGGTGATTTTGTTTAAAGTTGTAGTGACCTGTTCCGCCTTGAACTTGTAGGCCATGGCCCAACGTGGTGATTTGGCCGTATAGCCAAGCTCTTCTTGGTGCTGGATGCTGTTTATCTTTACCACTACCCCGTCTGTTTCGTAGGGCAGATTGTGACGATTCACTTCCCAATAATCGGCAAACTGCATCACTTCTGCTGTGGATTTGCAAAGTTTGGCCACCGTCGGTACTTTAAATCCCCAGGACCTTGCTTTTTCCAAGACTTCAAACTGAGAGGTTACCCCAAGATTTTCACCTGCAATGCTGTACAAAAGACATTCCAAAGGACGTTGGGCCACCAAGGAACTATCCTGAAGCTTCAAACTCCCGGATGCGGTATTTCTAGGGTTCATGTACGGGTCTTCACCGGCTTCAACTCGCGCTGCGTTCATTTTTGCGAAGCCTTCGAGGGTTAGGATGATTTCTCCTCGAATATCAAGTTTTGGCGGGTAGTCTCCTTTTAATTGCAAAGGAACCGATTTTATGGTTTTGATGTTGTTGGTCACATCATCACCTTGAAAACCATCGCCCCGAGTGACGGCTTTTACCAATTTTCCGTCCTCATAAGTTAGGCTGATGGAAGCTCCATCATATTTCAACTCGCAGGTAAATTCCACCTCTGCATCCCCAAGAATGCGCTGAACCCGTTTCTCCCAATCCTCCAGATCTTCCTTGGAATACGAATTGTCCAGGGAATACATGCGGTGTTCGTGCACCACGGTTTCAAAGTTTTTGGTGACCATTCCCCCTACTCGTATGGTAGGCGAAGTGGAATCATAAAATTCAGGGTGCTCCACTTCCAATTTTTGAAGCTCTTCGAGTTTCATATCAAATTCATAATCGGAAATGGAGGGCTCATCGAGCACGTAGTATTTATAATTGTGTTCCCTTAGCTCATTGCGTAGGGAGGTTATTTTATCTTGGATGTTCATTTCTTAATTGCTTTTAGCATTCTATCGTTGCCAAAGATGTCTTTTCGCAGTTCAATTTCCGAAAAATTATGGGCTTTGAAAAGTGCTTCGGTTTCCTTGCCCAAATATTGGTTGATTTCGAAGTACAATCTTCCATTTTCCTTTAGATGCCTTTTCGAAAAGTCCATAATGGCTTTGTAAAAAAGCAATGGATCTTCGTCGGATACGAAAAGGGCCGTGGATGGTTCAAAATCCTTTACATTTTTTTTGATTTCCTCCTTTTCCAACTCCCTGACATAAGGTGGGTTGGATACGATGATATCGAAATCAAGTCCAGGGTCAAGTTCAGGGTCAAGGATGTCATGCTTTAAAAGGGTAACATCAACTTTGTTGGATTCCGCATTTTTTTGTGCCACTTTCAGCGCTTTTTCAGAAACATCCAAGGCAAACACTTTGGCATTGGGAAGATGTTTTGCCAAGGCAATGGCTATGCAACCGCTACCTGTTCCGATGTCCAGAATTTGCAATGAACGGTCATTGAGCGGAGTCGAAATGACGCTTCGACTCCGCTCAGCGTCCAGTTTAAACTGTTTCTTTTCCTGACAGTCGGCCAAAATCCACTGCACAAGCTCTTCGGTCTCCGGACGCGGGATTAGCACATTTTCGTTCACAGATAGTTCCAAATCCATAAAATGGGCCGTTCCCAAAATATATTGAAGGGGTTTTTCCAACTTTAATTGCGAGAGCGCTTCAAAAAGGGGTTGTTCTTCTTCTTTGGTCAATGTTAGGCCAGGCTGAATCGCCAAAATAAAGCGTTCCAGTTTTAGGTAATGTTCAATGCAAGCATAAAAAAAAGAATTGACTTCTTCTTTGGGATAGATGTCACCCAGTTCCTTATAAAAAATATCTTTGATTTCTTTTAGGAGCATTACAACTTTTTAAGCATCCAAACCGGGCAGGAATAATGTCCTGTATTCCCCATGGGAGCATCGATGTACTCAAAACCGTTTTTTTTGTACAACTTTTGGGCGGCTTCCATGTAGGGCATGGTTTCCAGATAGCAGGCTTCGAAACCAAACTCCTTGGCTTTTTCCAAACAGGCTTCAATCATTTTGGCGCCAAGCCCTTTTCCCCTGGCTTCTTCCAAAAAGTACATTTTTTGAAGCTCACAGACATTCCCATCATAGTTGTCCAATTGCGCTACGCCGGCACAACCTATAATTCGTCCCTTGTGCTCTACCACAAAGTAAGCCGCCTTTGGCACATTGTAATTGGAATACATATCGTCCAAAGCTTTATCGGCATAAGCAGTCCCCACTTTGGGCACACCCATATCCTCGAAAACTTTTCGTATTACTTGGGCCACCTGTGCGTTATCTTCGGGGGTTATTTCACGAATCACCGTATCTCCCATATTCTGTTTTTATTGTTCTATTTTTGCGGGGTGAATATACATCAAAAATACATCCTTCGCTGTATAGAACTTGGCAAAAAAGGGCTGGGAACCACGGCTCCCAATCCAATGGTGGGCTGTGTGATCGTTCACAATAAAAAAGTTATCGGTGAAGGATTTACCGCCCCCTACGGAGGTCCCCATGCCGAAGTGAATGCCATCAACTCGGTCAAGGACAAGAGTTTGCTGAAGGAATCATTATTATATGTTACCTTGGAGCCTTGTTCCCATTATGGGAAAACACCTCCTTGTGCGGATTTGATAGCCAAGCACCAACTCAAAGAAGTACTTATCGGGTTACAGGATCCCCACGATAAAGTGGCGGGCAAAGGCATCAAAAAATTGGAAGATGCGGGATGCAAGGTCACGATAGGTGTTCTTGAGGATGAATGCAGACAACATCACAAACGGTTTTTGACCTTTCAAGAGAAAAGAAGACCTTACATTATCCTAAAATGGGCGGAATCCGATGATGGTTTTTTGGCGCCCGATGCATCTTTGCGAAGTGACAATCCCGAACCGTTTTGGATTACCAACCCATATTCGAAACAATTGGTGCATCAATGGCGCAGCCAAGAACAAGCCATTTTGGTCGGCACCCGAACCGTTTTGGAAGACAATCCTAAATTGACTACCCGCAACTGGGCCGGAAAAAACCCAATTCGTGTGGTTTTGGACAAGGATTTGAAGATTGATGCAAGCTATCACCTTTTGGACACATCCGTGCAGACCATTGTTTTGACAACAATTGAAGATGCATCAAAATATATTGAGGGTGTTGTGTATGTTGTGATTGATTTTTCAAAACCATTGGCCATGCAAATCTGTAATGTGCTCCACCAACACAACATTACCAGCGTGATTGTTGAGGGTGGAGCAAAAATGCTTCAAACCTTTATTGATGAAAACCTTTGGGACGAAGCTCGGGTTTTTAAAGGTTCCGTTTGTTTTGAAAATGGTTTGCCAGCTCCAAAATTGCAGGGAACTTTACATCATCAAGAAAAGATATTGACCGACACCTTATCCTTTTATACCAATGATTAAAAATATTATTCTCGATTTTGGCGATGTGCTCATCAACCTGGATAAACCTGCCACGGCAAAAGCTATGGTACAGCACGGCTTTACCGAGTTGACACCAAATTTGGAAACTTTGTTTCAAAATTATGAAAAAGGCCTTGTAGCTTCTTCGGATTTTTTAGGCGAGGTATCCGCACATTTCCCAAAGGCCAGCAGGGAATATTTAATACAAGCTTGGAACTCCATTCTTTTGGATTTTCCAGAGTACCGATTACAATTTATTGAACAGCTTGCTGCGGAAAATCAATATAAAATGATTTTGTTGAGCAACACCAACGACCTACATATTGAATGTGTAAAGGAGCAAATGGGTATGGAGCGTTTCAACCGATTCAAAAATGTATTCGACGTTTTCTATTTGAGTTATGAGATAGGTATGCGCAAACCAGACTCCGAGATTTTTGACTTTGTCTTGGAGGATAACCAGTTGATGGCCGAAGAAACTTTTTTTGTGGATGATGTTACCGAAAATACCGATGCCGCAGCGCAATCGGGTATTCATGTCTGGAACTTACAGGTCGGCAAAGAGGACATAACCCAATTAAAATCAAAATTGTAAATGATATATCTGATCTTGAGCGTTCTGAGCTCTACCTTGATTTTTGTGGTGTTTAAACTGTTCGATGTGTTTAAAATACAGACGCTTTACGCCATTATAACCAACTATGTGGTTGCCTGCGCAGTCGGGTTTTTATTGTACGATGGTCCCGTTGGTGTAAGCGACTTTACCGGCAAACCTTGGTTGATCGGCCCTATATTGTTGGGCGTGCTTTTTATTGTGATTTTTAATTTGATGGCCAAAACAGCACAGGTGTCCGGGGTTTCGGCAGCATCGGTAGCCACTAAAATGTCGTTGGCCATTCCTGTGATAGTGGGTGTTTTATTGTATGGAGAGCATTTAAGTATACTGCAAATTATTGGAATTATATTGGCATTAGTGGCTGTTTACTTGGCATCTATAAAAGAGGAAAGCATTAGCATAAACAAAAAGGCCCTGATACTTCCGCTGTTGGTGTTTTTGGGTTCTGGTATTATTGACACCAGTATCCAATATTTTGAAGAAATTCATTTGACCGATCAAGAAATCCCTGTTTTTTCTTCCATGATTTTTGGGTTTGCCGCTTTGACCGGATTCATTTTTGTTGGGATCAAAGCAGTCAAAACTCCATTAAAAGTCAACTTTAAAAATACATTGGGAGGCATTGCCCTTGGCGTACCGAACTATTTCTCCATCTATTTTTTGATTCGTGCCCTTCGTTCCGATATTTTAAGCAGTGCTGCTATTTTTACTTTGAACAATGTAGCCATTGTAATGTGCTCCACTCTCTTCGGTATTTTACTCTTTAAAGAAAAGTTGAGCCTTAAGAACTGGAGCGGGGTTGCCTTGGCCATTTTGAGCATAATATTGGTAGCTTTGTTCTGATGGAGAAAAAGGAAGATGTTTACAAGACCGTTAACAAACCATCGCCCGAGATTTTATACAAGGACCGAAAAAGCAAATTCTATGCTGAGGTCCATCCCATTGCTTCGGAAGATGATGTAAAACCGATTGTAGAGCAGCTTCGCAAAAAATACCATACGGCCAACCATGTTTGCTACGCATGGCAGCTCGGAACCGAAAAACCGTCCTATAGGGCCAATGATGATGGCGAACCCAACAATTCGGCGGGTATGCCCATTTACGGACAAATACAATCTTTTGGCGTGACCAATGTGCTGGTTACCGTTACCCGGATCTTTGGTGGCACCAAACTTGGTGTTGGTGGTTTGATCCAGGCATACAAAACTGCTGCACAGATGGCCTTGGAAAGTGCCAAGATTGTTAAGAAAACCATTAAGGCGGAATTTAGGTTACAATTTGGTTACCCGGAAATGGACAAGGTGATGCGAATTATCAAACAGAAAGATTTGGACATTGTTTCCCAAAAAATGGAGCTGGATTGTGAGCTTGATATTTCGGTTCGGTTAAGTGAATCAGAAGAAATATTTCAACTTTTCGACGAAATGCATGGTGTAGATGTGATCATGATGGATTGATTGGGTCAAGATCGCTTTGCTGTTGGACAAAAGAACGCTGCATTGTTAGACATAAGAACAAAGACTCCCGACACCTGACTTCTGACTTCTGACTTCTGACTTCTGAAAAAATTCAATCATCCAGTTTTTCCAAAATATAATCAGGACATTTTATGGGCCTACCCGTTTTTTTATCCATAAACGCCAAAACGGTATTTGCGGTGGCCAACAACTCGCCTGACTCGTTGATCAAGGTATAATCGAACTCAATTTTTACCATTGGTTTGGATTTGAGTTGCGTCTTTACAGTTAACAAATCATCGTACAGCGCAGACTTTTTGTAGTTGATGTGTAAGGAAATTACGGGTAGCATTATGCCATTATCCTCCATACTCTTGTAGGTAACCCCCATGGCTCTCAACCACTCTACCCGACCCAATTCAAAATACTGTGCATAGTTTCCGTGGTAAACAACCCCCATTTGGTCGGTTTCTGCATATCGAACCCGAAAAGAATATGAATTTAGACCCATTTTTAACTGAAAAATTATATATTTAAAGGCTTGCTTATTTTGAGAGTAACATGCGAAAAAAAAACAAAACTTTCAATGCTGATTTCATTTTTTTTTTAAAAGATTTGTTCACATATTTGTCGCATCCATTGAGCATCTTATAACCCTTTAGATGCTTGCTCTTAAATATTAAAGCTAACCATTAAACAAGGAAAAACTTCTATGAGTGTTACTGCTAATTCCGTATGGAACAACTGTTTGGTTTTTATCCAAGATAATATCCAACCGCAGGCATTCAAAACATGGTTTGAGCCCATCAAACCTATAAAGTTAGCCGATAAGGCGCTTAGCATTCAAGTACCCAGTAAGTTTTTCTACGAATGGCTCGAAGAACATTATGTAAAGCTTTTAAAAGTTGCCTTGACGCGTGAGTTGGGGAGCAACGCAAAGCTCATCTATGTTATAAAAATGGAGAACAAGTACGGCAACAAGGAACCTTTTACGGAACAAATACCAAGTTCCAACCGTACTGCTGTGGGACCACAGGAATTGGATGTGCCGATTACCTCTAAAAGTCCCGAATTAAAAAACCCGTTTGTGATACCTGGTATTCGAAACATTAAAATTGAATCCCAGTTAAATCCCAATTACAATTTTGACAATTTTCTGGAAGGAGACTCCAACCGTTTGGCAAGATCGGCCGGTATGGCCGTAGCCAACAAACCCGGGGGAACATCATTTAACCCATTATTGGTTTTTGGTGGGGTTGGTTTGGGGAAAACCCACTTGGCCCATGCCATTGGGGTGGAAATAAAAGATAAGTATCCTGAAAAGACCGTTCTCTATATTTCTGCTGAAAAATTCACGCAACAATATATTGAGTCGGTAAAAAAGAATACCCGAAACGATTTTATCCACTTTTACCAATTGATAGATGTTCTTATTATTGATGATGTACAATTCCTATCGGGTAAATCTGGAACACAAGATGTTTTCTTTCACATATTCAACCATTTGCACCAAAACGGCAAGCAGGTGATTTTGACATCGGACAAAGCACCTGTGGATATGCAAGACATTGAACAGCGTTTGTTGTCACGTTTTAAATGGGGACTATCGGCAGAATTGCAAAATCCCGATTACGAAACCCGAGTATCCATCTTAAAGAACAAGTTGTACCGAGACGGGGTCGAGATGCCTGAAGACATCATCGACCATGTGGCCAAGAACATCAAAACCAATATCCGAGAGCTGGAAGGTGCCATCATTTCATTGATTGCACAGTCTTCCTTCAACAAACGTGAGGTTACTCTGGAATTGGCGCAACAAGTAGTGGAAAAGTTCGTAAAAAATACCAAGCGCGAAGTATCCATCGACTATATCCAAAAAGTGGTCTCTGATTACTTCGAAATGGATGTTGCCACGCTTCAATCCAAAACAAGAAAGCGCCATATTGTTCAAGCCAGACAATTGGCCATGTTCTTTGCTAAAAAATTCACAAAAGCATCCTTGGCAAGTATTGGTTCACAAATTGGAAAGCGCGATCACGCGACCGTACTGCATGCGTGCAAAACAGTGGACAATCTTGCTGAAACGGATAAGCAATTCAGAAAGTACATAGAGGATTTGAGCAAGAAGTTCTCCTAAAACTCCACAACAACATTTATGAAAACCAAAGTTTTGATGGTCTGCTTGGGAAACATTTGCAGATCACCTTTGGCCGAAGGCATTCTACAATCCAAAATTGATTCGAATTCCGTTTTTGTCGACTCTGCAGGAACGGCGGGATACCATGTTGGCAACCCGCCGGATGAACGTTCCATAGCAGTCGCCCGTAAATATGGACTTAACATTGAGCATCAGAAGTGTAGAAAATTCTCAAAAGAGGATTTTTCGGAGTTTGATTATATATATGTTATGGATCGAAGCAATTTTTCCGATGTGGCCAGCCTTGCAAAAAATCAAGAAGATGCAAGCAAGGTTAAGTTATTGCTCAGCGAGATAGAATTGGGCATCCAAGAGGTGCCCGACCCTTATTATGGTGGCGATGATGGCTTTGAAAATGTATACCAAATGATCGATAGCGCTTGTGAGGTAATTGCGAAAAAACTAAATTAATCCCATGGAAGAGGAAAAACCTGGTTTAGTCGTAGGCAAAATCTATTTAATCCCCACAGCCCTTGGAGACAATGCACCTTTGGAAGTGTTGCCTATTTCGGTAAAGGGAACCATTGAACGAATTGACCACTACATTGTGGAAAATGAGAAAACAGCCAGGCGATTCATAAAACGGGTATGCCCCAACAAATCGCAACCCGATCTCCATTTACAATCATTGAACAAATACACCGATCCAGAAGAAATCCCTTCATTTTTGGATCCATGCATTCATGGTTTTGATATAGGTGTGTTATCCGAAGCTGGATGCCCAGGTATTGCTGATCCTGGAGCAGATGTGGTTCGTGTGGCGCACGAAAAAAGAATCCAAGTGGTTCCGTTAGTGGGCCCCTCCTCCATTTTAATGGCCATGATGAGCAGCGGGATGAACGGCCAGAACTTTGCTTTTAATGGTTATTTGCCCATTGACAATGCCGAACGCAAAAAAATGATGAAAGGCTTAGAGCGATTATCCCGAGACAAAGGGCAATCCCAAATTTTCATGGAAACGCCTTATCGGAACAACAAACTGGTAAAGGAACTTTTAAAAACGCTGCAAAAGCCGACCCGGTTGTGCATTGCCTGCGACATTACATTGCCAACGGAATTTATTTCAACGAAAAGCGTTCATGAATGGAGTGAAATTGAGTTGGATTTGGACAAGAGACCAACGATATATATTATTCAAGCATAAAAAAAGCCCCGGATTTTCGGGGCTTTTTTTAGTTATCAATCTGTCCCGTCCTGAAATAAGTTGACACAAAATCAACTTATTTATGAAGTATTCAGAAAACCCGAGGAATAAGCGCACCCAGCGTGATTACAATTTAGGCTTTAAATTAGCAGTAATATCTCAAGTAGAAAAAGGCGATAT
>NZ_JBSXNR010000036.1:0-95638 GCF_056857735.1 Flagellimonas sp. L-11 | reverse complement strand
TTGGCCCACTGGTATAAGGATGTAGAACAAACAGGGTTTAAAGCCTTCAACACCATAGCAAATACAATAACCCTTAACTATAGATCCATCTTGAATTATTTTATCAATAGAAGTACAAATGCTTCAGCAGAGTCCTTCAATGCAAAAATAAAAGCCTTTAGGGCTCAGTTTAGAGGTGTCAAAAATGTAGAGTTCTTCCTATTTAGATTAACAACAATTTTTGCATAAACACAACAATTGGTCTTGATCCCAAAAGAAGACTTAGTGTGTACATTTTTTTCATGATAGCGTGTTTTTACTCCTGAAAGATGATGCTTTTGTGGAATTGTTACAGTTTGAAACAAAAAAACTATTTGCAACCCTGGAATTTAACCAAAGCCACAAATAGTTCTTCGACAATCCTGATTAAAAAAGTGATTGCCCGCAATCAATTAAAAAATCAAGCTAGGCGTTGATGATTTTTTCTTGGTGGTTAATAGATTCCTGATGGATCGCTTTGAACATCTTCAAAATAAATTCCTCGCTCAATCCGCGTTGTTCACCTTCCAAGATCATGTTGCCCAAAATGGCGTTCCAACGATTGCTTTGGAGCACGGCTACGTTCTTTTGCTTTTTCAGTTCGCCAATGCCATCGGAAACTTTCATTCTTTTCCCCAAAAGGTCGATCAATTGATTGTCCAATACATCAATCTGGGCTCTTAGGTTACTCAAACTGTTCTTGTATTCCGCTTCCTCGTCGGTTTCTTTCCTGATACGCAAATCTTTCATGATCTGAACCAATTTTTGGGGGGTTACCTGTTGTGCGGCATCGCTCCATGCATTGTCCGGGTCATAGTGTGTTTCAATCATTAAACCATCAAAGTTCAAGTCCAAAGCCGTTTGTGATACATCAAAGATCATATCACGCTTTCCTGTAATATGGCTTGGGTCGTTTATAATGGGTAGATCAGGGAATTTGGTCTGTAGCTCAATGGCCAACTGCCATTCCGGAATATTACGGTACTTGGTTTTTTCGTAGGTCGAGAATCCTCTGTGGATTACCCCCAATTTTTCAATATTGGCGGAGTGCAAACGCTCCACAGCACCCAACCAAAGGGATAAATCTGGATTTACAGGATTTTTCACCAAAACAATTTTATCGGTTCCTTCCAGGGCATCGGCAATTTCTTGAACGATGAACGGACTTACGGTAGAACGCGCTCCGATCCACAACAAATCCACATCGTGCTCCAAGGCAAGGTCAACGTGTGCCCTATTGGCAACTTCCGTAGCGGTTTTCAAACCGGTTTCCTCCTTTACTTTTTGCAACCACTTTAATCCAATGGCCCCGACTCCTTCAAAATTTCCCGGACGAGTTCTTGGTTTCCAGATTCCAGCACGGTAGTAGCTCACATCGGTATCTTTAAGATCGTGTGCAATTTTTAGCACTTGGTCTTCGGTTTCCGCACTGCACGGACCTGCAACTACCAAGGGATGACCCAAATTCATGTCATCCAACCATTTCCTCATTTCCTTTTTGTTTTCCATAATACGCTCTATTTTTTTGTAAGTGGTATTCCTTTTAGTATTTGTTTTATTTTATTGGTATTACTCATTTCTAGGTGGACATTTTCAAAATCGTTGTCCAATATCAGTTGTTTGAACGTGGTCAGGTTCTGAATGTACTCTTCCAGCGTTTCCACAACATTGTCTTTATTCTGTTCAAAAATCGGTGCCCACATATCGGGCGAACTTTTTGCCAAGCGAACGGTGCTCTCAAAACCACTCCCCGCCATGTCAAAAATATCACGCTCATTTTTTTCTTTCTCAATAACTGTCTTTCCCAACATAAAAGAGCTAATGTGTGATAAATGGGATACGTAGGCGATATGTTTGTCATGTGCTTCGGGGTTCATGTATCGAATCCGCATGCCGATGTCCTGAAAAATGGCCAACGCTTTTTCCTGAAGCTTGAAGGCTGTTTTTTCCACTTCGCAAATAATCATGGTCTTGCCTGTGTACAATCCTTCAAATGCCGCTGCCGGACCCGAAAATTCGGTACCCGCAATAGGGTGGCAGGCCATAAAATTCCTTCGTTTGGGATGGTTTTCAACCTGCTCGCATATCAAACGTTTGGTGGACCCTGCATCCATCACCACGGTTTCTTCTCCGGATGCATCCAGTATTTTGGGCAATTCGGTGACCAAAACGTTCACCGGAATACCCACGTAGACCATATCGGCCGTTTCCAGATCAGAGTAATCCCCTTTTCTGTCTATAATTTGAAGTTCCAGGGCTTCGTCCAGATGAACATCGCTTTTGTCCACACCAATAATCTCCACTTCGGGATGTAATTTTTTCACATCTTTGGCAAAGGAACCCCCAATCAATCCAACTCCTATGATGACTGTTTTCATAATCTAAAATCTTTCAATGGCTTCTTTTATTTTTTCTTCATTTACACAAAGGGAAAAACGAATGTAGCCTTCTCCATTGCTTCCAAAAATGGTTCCCGGGGCAATAAAAATATCTTTATCGTACAATACCTCATCTATAAATTCTTCGGATGGCCCAGCTCCTTCGGGCAATTTGCACCAAACAAACATCCCAACTGCATTTTTATCGTAAGTACATCCCAATTTGTCAGCCAACTTAAACATCGATTCACGTCTTTTGGTGTACACCTCGCCCAATGCTTCAAACCATTCTGGACCACTTTGCAAAGCTGCAATCGCCCCTTTTTGGATTCCGTAGAACATCCCGGAGTCCATATTGCTCTTCACTTTCAACACAGCATTGATGTGTTCCGAACTTCCAAGAACCATCCCCACACGCCAACCTGCCATATTAAAAGTCTTGCTCAAACTGTTCAGCTCCAAGGTGCAAATTTTTGCCCCAGCTATGGATAAGATACTGGTTGGATTGCTGGACAATACAAAACTGTAGGGGTTGTCATTCACCAAAAGAATCCCGTTGGCTTTTGCAAAATTGACCAATGACTCCAGTTGTTCCTTAGTCGCAGTCGCACCCGTGGGCATGTGCGGATAACTGATCCACATGAGTTTCACCTTGGACAAATCCTTTTTGGAGAGCTCCTCCAAATCGGGGAACCAACCGTTTTCTGCTTTTAAGTCGTAATTGACCGCTTTTCCACCCACCAAATTGGTGACCGATGCATAGGTGGGATAGCCCGGGTTCGGCAACAGCACTTCATCTCCTTCATTTAAAAAGGCCATACTAATGTGCATAATTCCTTCCTTGGAACCCATCAAGGGCAAAATTTCGGTGCTGGGGTCCACCGATACAGCAAACTTTTGCTGATAGAAATCCGCAATGGCCTCCCTTAATTGTGGCAATCCTTGGTAGCTTTGGTATTGATGCGCTCCCGCCTCGATAATGGAATCCCGAAGGGTTTCCAATACCTGTGGTGACGGTGCCAAATCCGGACTACCAATCCCCATATTTATGATGGGTTTGCCCTGGGCAATCAACCCCCTTACCTCTCTTAATTTTTTGGAAAAGTAGTATTCCTGTACGCTATTTAGCCTATCTGCTGTTACCATTACAACAATGCATTTTTATATTCCCCCAAAACCTTGAAATCTTCGGCCATGATCTGCATCAAAGACTTGGTCTTGGCAAAGTGCTCATATTTATCAAAAGTTACATCCACAAAAAACGCATACTTCCATGGGGTCTCGATTACGGGCAAGGACTGGATTTTGGTAAGGTTCATATTGCAATCGCTCATCACGTTCAACACAGTTGCCAAACTGCCCCTTTTGTGATCGGTTATAAATCGCAACGATGCCTTGTTGATTTCCTCCTCTGGAAGTACTTTGTTTTGCTTTTTAAGAATGATGAACCGCGTGGAATTATTCACGATGGTCTGTATGTTGTCCGCAATTATGTCCAGATCGTACAGATCGGCAGCCATTTTTGGGGCTATCGCCCCGATGTGTTCCAAGTTTTCATCTTTGATTCTTTTGGCCGTCTCCGCTGTATCCACACTTTCCACCAATTTAATTTGGGGATGCGCCTTAAAAAACTCCTTGCACTGCAACAGCGCCATAGGGTGCGAATGCACTTCTTGGACATCATCAAAAGATTTTCCCTTCATCACCATTAGGTTATGGTGGATGTTTAGATAATGCTCCCCGATTACATGAATGTTGTTGTGATACACCAAGTTGTAATTGGGTATAATCGAACCGGCGATGGAGTTTTCAATGGCCATTATACCTTTATCGGCGGTACCGATCAACAAATTGTCCACGACTGCATCAAAAGAGTTGCACTCTAGCAACTCAATATCATCTCCAAAAAAATCCGTGGCAACCTGATGGTGGTTGGATCCCTTTATTCCTTGTATGGCGACTTTTATTAATTCCATTGCAAAAAAAAAAGCCCCGATTGTATCGGGACTTTATAAATTGGTTATACTTTAAACGTATCTACAATAGTCCCGTTCCTCTTTGAAAAAAGAAGTAAAAATAAAAACGGTTCCAGAAATACGTGTTTGTCATCTCGTTGTTAATTGTCGGCTAATTTAGGTATTCAATTTGAAACACACAGACATTCCCAAATTTTTTTTGATTTTTTTCAAAAAAGAGATTTTCACTGCACATTATTTGACAGAAACCATGCTTTTTTAAGAATTCCTATTTCCGCGATTACCCCTGAGCATTTCCAAACCACATTTCCTAGATTTTGAAACCCAAGGATTAAACCATCTAAAAGTGTATTTTTGATTCGACTCTAAGGCTTCACAATGAAAAATGGAAGGTATACTTTAAGAGAAAAGCCAAAATTTGAAATTGATTTGTCCGATAATTCCATTAAAATAATTGATAAAAGCAAGGTTCAGTCAAACTCATCATTTATACTTGATAAGATTGAAACCTTTGAAACAAAAGAAAGAGGAACCAATTGGTTGATTACCATCCTTAGTTTTGTTGTGGAAATCTTTTCGGGTATTTCCGTTCCCGGAAAATATTCAGAAGGTTCACAATTGCTTATGGAATATCAAGGAAGTACATTTAAGTATTATCTGAATGATTGTGACCTGAATCTTTTGAGTGAAATTCAAGACAAACTACAAAACATAACCCAATAAATGTCCATCACCGTACAGAACATAACAAAAACCTTTGGTTCGCAAAAAGCATTGAACAATGTTTCGTTTACCATAAACAAGGGAGAAGTCGTAGGTTTTTTAGGCCCAAACGGTGCCGGAAAATCCACCATGATGCGAATTTTGACCACTTTTTATAAAGCGGACAATGGTAAAGCAGCTGTAAATGGTTTTGATGTGTTGGAGGCTGAAAAAGACGTTCAAAAAAGTATTGGGTACCTGCCAGAGCACAATCCGCTGTACTTGGAAATGTATGTAAAAGAGTATTTGGCCTTTAATGCGGATGTCCACAAGGTGGACAAATCCAAAATAAATGAGGTGATAGCGCAAACAGGACTCTCTCCTGAAGCCCACAAAAAAATCGGACAGCTATCCAAAGGATACCGCCAGCGTGTTGGGCTTGCCGCTGCGTTACTGCACGATCCCGAAGTTTTGATCTTGGATGAACCCACCACGGGACTCGACCCTAACCAATTGATCGAGATCCGAAAACTGATCCGGGAGATCGGCAAAGAGAAAACCATTTTACTTTCCACACATATTATGAAAGAGGTCGAAGCTGTTTGCGACCGGGTGATCATCATCAACAAAGGGGAACTGGTGGCCGACAAAAAACTGGAGGAACTTCGCGAAGCCGAGGAACAGATCATTGAAGTGGAGTTTGATTATCGTGTGGAAGAACAATTGCTACAGCAAATGCCGAATGTTTCCAAAGTGAAAAATACCGGTGGTTTCGTTTATGAAATTACCTTCAACACTTCAAAAGACATGCGACCCGTAGTGTTCGATTTTGCCCACGACAATACATTAAAAACACTACAACTCAGCAGAAAGAACAAAAATTTGGAGAGCTTGTTTACCGAACTTACTTCTTAACCTTTTCCGGTTCTGCTTGATTTGACCAAGGTTTGAAATTGTCGAAAAACCGTTGAAAATATGGTACTTTTGCGGTTCAGAAGAAAAAGGACCTATGAAGAAGAACAACGCCAAATTGGAACTTTCCAAAGAAGAAATGAAAAACTATGGCTATCAGATTGTGGATGCCATTGTGGAACATCACGCTACACAAGATCAAAAATTGCCCGTAGCCCTTGGCTCACGTGAAGAAATGGATTCTTTGTTCCTCGAAGAGGCTCCCGAAAAAGGTTCCGAACCATCTCAGGTGCTTAATTTTGTCCTGGAAAAAGTAATGACCAATAGTGCCAATATGGCGCACCCAAGGTCTTTTTCATTTGTTCCCGGCCCAAGTAATTATGTAAGCGTTATGGCCGATGCACTTGCAACGGGCTACAACATCTTCTCTGGAGGATGGGCCGCCAGTCCTGCAGCAGCTGAGCTGGAAATTGTTACCATTCAATGGTTATTGAAGATTTTTGGTTTTCCAAAGAAAAAGGGAGGCGGTATTTTTACCAGCGGCGGTTCTATGGCCAACCTTACCGCGGTGGTCACAGCTCGAAGAATAAAGTGTGGTGATGATTTCTCCAAAGCCGTGATTTATCTTTCCGACCAGGCACACTCATCCAATATTAAGGCCATTCGGGTGTTGGGCTTCAAAAAAGAACAGATCAGGGTAATTCCTACGGATAATGAATTGAAATTTTCCGTAAACAAATTGAAGAACTGTATTGCCAAAGACAGACTGGAAGGCCTTTATCCCTTCTGTTTGATAGCCACCGCGGGAACTACCAACACGGGAACGGTTGACCCATTGGTGGAATTGGGGAAAATATGCAAAAAAGAGGATATTTGGTTCCATATTGATGGTGCCTATGGCGGTGCGGCTATCTTGTCCAAAAAGGGCAAACAGGCTATGAAAGGTATCGAGAAAGCCGATTCCTTGACCGTGGACCCCCACAAATGGTTCTTCCAGCCTTATGAAATGGGCTGCCTTTTGGTTCGGAACCACAAAAACCTGAGCCATACCTTCACCGAAAAACCAGAATATTTAAGGGATATTGAAGGGAATACTTCTGAAATCAATTTTTATGACCACGGCATTCAATTGACCCGTAGGTTCAGGGCCCTAAAATTTTATATGTCCCTAAAAACCTTTGGTTTAAAGGAATTCCGAGATGCCATCACCTATAATATTGATTTGGCTGAAGAAGTGGAAACGATGTTACGGGGCAGCAAAAGTTGGGAAGTGGTTTTCCCGGCAACCTTGGCCGTCATCAACTTTAGGTACAACCCCATAAGCAAGAATTATTCAGAGAAGGAATTGGACAAAATCAACCAGTACATTTCTGAAAAAGTAGTGGAGTCACGCAAAGCATTGCTGGTCACCACTATTTTGAATGGACAAATTGTACTTCGGATGTGTCTCATCAACCCAAGAACCACCATGAAGGATGTGACCGATACGTTTGACCTCTGCAAAAAGTATGCTTTGGACATTGAGGCGAAATTGGCAAGTAAGGTTTAGACCGTACCATCAAAAATAGCATCAATGGCCAGGTCCAATTCTTTTTGCACCTTTGGATCGGTACAATTAATCAAAATGGAAACCACTTTTTGATCATTGGGATACACAAAAAGATTGGTATAAGTGCCAACACTGTTTCCCACATGACCATAAAAAGGCCTCCCCTTTGCATCTTGACTCACTTGAAATCCAAGACCGTAGTAGGTGGGTTTGCCATCTATAATTTGAGATGCCAATAATTCATCATAGATTGCTGCCTTTAGCAATTTTCGCTCTAAAATGGCTTGTCCTAGTTGTGCCACATCGTCACAGGTGGACAAATATCCGCCACCAGCCAGTTTGTATGTGTTATTTACCTCAACGGCCTCTTTAAACCCCAATGCTTTTTTGGTATAGAATTGTGCTATGTTCTCGACTGTACTCGAACTGACATCTTTTTGGGGAGGGAATGTAGTTTCCAATCCCAAAGGCATCAAAATAGTATCCTTTATATATTGTTGAAATGATATTCCGCTCGCTTCTTGCATAGCCAAGGACAGCAATACAAAATCGAAACTGTTGTATAGATAACTGGTTCCAGGCTCAAAAAACAAGGGGTCGTTTTTAAAGATTTCCATACCGTCTTTGATGGAGTAATTTTGGTTCAAAGCGTATTCCTTGCCCCGATACCCACGAATCCCTGCAGTATGACTCGCCAATTGCCGCAACGTAAAATCGTATTTCTTTTTGGGGTAATAGGGTACGTAGGTGTAAAAAGATTCATCCAAATCCACAATCCCATCCTCTACCATTTTGCCCAAGGCCAATCCAGTGATACATTTAGAAATACTAGCGATGCGAAAAACCGTACGTTTAGGATCTACCTTATCCCTGTTTTCCAAATCGGCAAATCCATATCCTTTTTGAAGTACCTTCCCACCATTATCCATAATGGTAATAGCCAAACCCGGCACTTTTTTGTCAGTGATCAAATTGTGGAGAATTATATCCACTTGCTCTAAACCTTTACCTCCGTTCATAAAACCGATCTTTAAAAATGACGAAAAGATATATTAACATCTGCAGGGTTTCCCAAGGATTTGGTTTAAATATCGAAAATAAAGAGAAATATAAAAGTTTCTGAAAACCAACTTCATTGTTAGAAGCTACATCAATCTTGGAAAATCAACTTCCCATTGTAGAGTTCCTCCACTTCTACTTCTGGTGGACGGTTAACGCTTATCACATCTCCTGTCCCTCGAATAACACCGCCTAACCGTTGTTGAGGGTTAACATAGACATCATTGGAGCCCCTGTGGCTGATACCAATTTTATCGGCGATCAAACCCTCCGCTTCAATCCTTGAATCCCCTGCGGCCACGGTAACATTAAAATTTTCGGTATTTCCTCTAAGCTTAAAGTAAGCTATGCCATTCACCACAATTCTTACCGTGGTCGAATTAAGGCTCAAATCAAAAGAGCCATCCGTTGTTCCGGTTTCAGGATTGCTAAAACTCTCGGAAATCAAGGACAAGTTGGGATAATCCAAAATACCATCACTGGAAATTAACAGGCCTGTACTACTTCGGACTTCCGTGATGTTTGGCGATGTAACATAAACGGTGGTCAGTCCATAATCGCGTATATAGTTGCAACTGTTCTCGTTTCGAAGGACAAGGCGACCATCCTCAACAACTGCTGAAACATCATTCATGAGATATTCCCCGGTCTGGATCTCTACCTGTTGTTCCTCGCCCTGTTTCAATACCACATTTAAGTTTTCAAAAACAGTAATGGCACTAAATTCAGGAACATCTACCGTGTGGCGTGCCAAATCGCCTGCATTTTGGAAACAGTCCGGCACATTATCGCCGTTGCAGGAGGCAAACAAAAAAGAAACCAGCATCAAAAACACCCCAAAAGTCCCCTCAAGGGGACGCTTTTCATTTTGAATGTTGTACTTCCTCATTTTCATAACCTGATTCCTATTCCAAATTCGATCGCCTCTGCTTTGGCCCCATGTGATTTTAATGTGATGGCACCAAAGACTTTGTCTCCAAAATACCGTTTCATCCCAATCCGGTTGTACATCCTTCCCTCAAAATCAAAAGGGTAATATACATAATATCCCAACTGGGCCACAACGCTCATTTTGTTTACGAAGAGTTCATGGCCAAGAAAAAGTCCCACTCTTTTATAGTCGGTATCCGCATCAACGTCCAACTCTGGGAATGCAATGGACTGATACCTGATCAACTCCTTTATAAAGTTGGAAAAGAAAATATCCGTTCCCAATTGAACAGCGTTTCGCTTGCCCAAACGTTTATCGGCGTAAGCAGATATAGTGGCAAAGCCATAACGCCCCATATTGATTACATCACTTTCGTTGGCTCCGCCGCGTAGCACCAGGTTATAACGGACAGGCTCAGTTATTGTCCCTTTTGGTTCGGTTGCCATGTATTCATAATTGGTTTCCTCATCAAGATTATAGGTCAATCCAAAATTTATGGCAAATGTATTGGTCGATGTATTGGGCGCTTTAAAGTTTGCATTGGAATAATGAATGAACGAAAGTCCGGCATTGACCCCCAATCCTGCAAAAAGATTTTCCCTATGATAGTTCAGCATTAATAAAGTACTGCTCAAAATATGGCTTCCGTAGGCATTGTTCCTAAAATTATCGTCTTTGTCATAAGGGTTGTTGGTGTATGCCAACCCTTGTGCCACCCGTAACTGAACGTTTCTTTTAAAGAAATAGAAATTATAGTGCCCGTACACCCCAAAATGTTCCCCAAGAGTTGGATTATTGGTGTTTTGATAGACAAATGTGTACCCTGTATCCGGATATCCAAAATCGGCCTCCCACTCTTTGTGCCCATAAGTTTTTCTGCTGATACCCAAAATCACCCCTCCAGGATGATTGGTGATCAAATGTGAAATATCTGGATTGTGCAGAAGAATGGAACCATAGAATTGGTTCACATCCAATACAAAATCCTTTGGGGCATCATCGGTTTGGCAAAACCCAAAAAATGAAGTCAAAAATACGAATAGGCTAAGTAGGCACCTCATGGGACGCTAATGTAGGAAAATTAAAAAACACCTGTATTCATAAGAAAAGAAAAGAAAGAAAAAACAAGCCTTACTTTACAGATCGGATTGTTCCGCTCCCCCGGACCCTTAACATCAACTTTTAAAAAAGTTCCTTGGCTATGGCCTCGATATTATCCGATTTTCCCATGGAGTAGTAATGCAGTACAGGAACCCCAGCTTCCCTCAATTCTTTGGATTGCTGAATGGCCCATTCCACTCCAACTTTACGCACTTCTTTATTGTTGTTGCAAGCTTCAACGGCATCAATCAGGTCTTGTGGCAGGTCTATACTGAATACTTGTGGCAATAACTGAAGGTGTCTTTTAACGGCAATGGGTTTTATTCCCGGTATAATCGGAACATCGATGCCCATTTCACGAGCGGCCTTTACAAAAGCGAAAAACTTTTGGTTATCAAAAAACATTTGTGTCACCACATAATCGGCTCCCAAATCCACCTTTTGTTTCAACCGCTTCAAATCGGACTGTAAGGATGGGGCTTCCATGTGCTTTTCGGGGTAGCCCGCCACACCAATGCAAAAGCTGTTCAGGTCAGTTGATTCAATCGAATCATGCAAATAATTGCCCTCATTAATATTTTGGATCTGTTCAACCAAATCCGTGGCATATTGGTGTCCACCTTTGGTGGGTGTAAAATATTTTTCCTCTTTTCGGGCATCGCCCCGCAACGCCATTACATTTTCTATCTCCAAATACTGGCAGTCCACTAAAAGGTACTCCGTTTCTTCTTTCGTGAAACCACCACAAAGTACATGGGGAACGGTATCCACATTGTACTTATGCTTTAATGAGGCACAAATGCCCAAAGTTCCCGGGCGTGTACGGGTCAATTTTTTGTCCAGCAACCCATCTTTCTCCTTATAAATGTACTCTTCCCTAGAGGTGGTCACATCAATAAAAGGAGGCTTAAACTCCATTAAGGGGTCGATATTCCTGTAGAGCTCTTGAATGCTTTTTCCTTTTACGGGTGGCACAATCTCAAAACTGAAAAGTGTCTCGCCGTTCGCCTTTTGTATATGGTCGGTGATTTTCATTGGTTATTGATCAACAATATTGGGAGCCAGCCATTTTTGGGCCTCCTCCAGTTTTATATCTTTTCGCTCAGCAAAATCCTTAACTTGGTCTTGCTTTATTTTTCCCAATCCAAAATATTTGGCCTGGGGATGTCCAAAATAATACCCACTGACACTTGCAGCGGGCCACATGGCCAGACTATCGGTAAGTTTCACACCTATTTTTTCTTCCACGTCCATCATCTCCCAAATGGTAAGTTTCTCCAAGTGGTCGGGACAGGCAGGGTAACCGGGTGCGGGTCGGATACCTCGATATTTTTCTTTGATCAGCTCCGTATTGTCGAGGTTTTCATCCACTGCATAGCCCCAATATTTGGTTCGGACTTCTTTGTGAAGATATTCTGCAAAAGCCTCTGCGAACCTGTCCGCCAAAGCTTTGATCATAATGGAATTGTAATCATCGTGATTTTTTTCAAACTCAGCGGCCAATTCTTGGGTACCAAAACCTGCACTCACGCAAAAACAACCTATGTAATCTTGAATTCCTGAATCCTTGGGGGCGATAAAATCAGCCAATGCGATATTGGGAACCCCTTCGCGTTTCTTCAATTGTTGACGAAGGGTTCTAAAAATGAAGGTTTCATCATCATTTTCAACTTCTATATCATCTTCATTGATTTGACTGGCAGGAAACAACCCGAAAATGGCCTTGGCCTTCAATAGTTTTTCATCCAACACTTGGTTCAAAAGCTCTTTGGCATCTTTAAAGAGTTCTTTAGCCTGTTCTCCAACAACCTCATCGGTCAAAATATCGGGGTATTTTCCGTGCAGGTCCCAGCTTCGAAAGAATGGGGACCAATCAATAAACTCTTCCAATTTGGTCAAATCAAAATCTTCCCAGACCTCAATGCCCAACTGGTTTGGTTTTTTAATGTCGGATGGATCCCACTCGATTTGAAGTTTGTTCTTCCTTGCTTGCTCCACGGTCAAATATTCCTTCTGCTTGCCACGTTTCAAAAACTTGTCCCTGAAGCTTTCATAATCCAGCTTGATGGCTTTTTTATAACCCGCAGAAGTCTCATCCTGAAGCAAATCGCCCACTACTGTCACGGCTCTTGAGGCATCGTTCACATGTACCACAGCTTGACTGTATTGAGGGTCGATCTTCACTGCCGTATGGGCTTTGCTCGTGGTAGCACCGCCAATCAACAGCGGAACCTCAAAGTTTTGGCGCTCCATTTCTTTGGCCAAAAATACCATTTCATCCAAGGATGGGGTAATCAACCCGCTCAAACCGATAATATCGACCTGTTTTTCCTTGGCCGCGTTTATAATTTTTTCCGGTGGCACCATCACTCCAAGATCCACGATTTCGTAGTTGTTGCAGGCAAGCACTACGCTCACTATATTTTTTCCAATATCGTGCACATCGCCCTTAACGGTGGCCATCAGTATTTTTCCGGCCGCCTTGGCATTTTTGTCTTTGGATGCTTCAATATATGGCGTCAAATAGGCAACAGCCTTCTTCATCACCCTAGCGGACTTTACCACCTGTGGCAGAAACATTTTCCCGCTTCCAAAGAGATCGCCCACCACGTTCATTCCGGTCATCAAATTGCCTTCTATAACATGTAAAGGTTTGGCAGCCTGCTGGCGGGCCTCTTCCACATCTTCAATAATATATTGGTCTATTCCCTTGACCAAGGCACGGGTAATACGGTCTTGTAGCGGTTCTTCCCTCCACGAAAGGTCTACTTTGCTTTCCTTTGTGGTTCCCACAACGGTTTCCGCAAATTCCAATAGGCGTTCGGTGGCATCGTCCCGCCTATCCAATAGTACATCTTCTACATGTTCGAGCAGGTCTTTGGGTATGTCATCATAGACCTCCAACATGGTAGGGTTTACGATCCCGATATTCATCCCGGCCTTAATGGCATGGAACAAAAAGGCTGAATTTATGGCCTCCCGCACTGGATTGTTTCCCCTAAAGGAGAACGAAACATTGCTCACTCCCCCACTGACGCTGCAATAGGGAAGGTTTGCCTTTACCCAACGGGTTGCTTCTATAAAATCTACGGCATTACGCCTGTGCTCCTCCATTCCCGTGGCCACAGGAAAAATGTTCAGGTCGAAAATGATGTCCTCTGGAGGGAATTTTACCTTATTGACCAGCACATCATAAGATCGTTTGGCAATTTCAATACGACGTTCCAAGTTATCGGCTTGCCCAACTTCATCAAAGGCCATAACAATAACTGCGGCACCATATCGCTTGATCAATTTGGCATGGCGGATAAATTCTTCTTCCCCTTCCTTGAGACTGATGGAATTCACCACACATTTACCTTGTACTACCTGAAGTCCGGCTTCGATGATTTCCCATTTGGAACTATCGATCATGATGGGCACTCGGGCAATATCGGGTTCGGAAACGATCAAGTTCAAAAACTTGACCATGGCTTTTTCACCATCTATCAGGCCATCATCCATGTTCACATCAATGATCTGGGCACCACCCTCCACTTGATCGCGGGCAATATCCAGGGCCTCATCAAACTTTTCTTCTTTAATGAGCCTTAAAAACCGTTTGGAACCCGCCACATTGGTGCGTTCCCCTACGTTAATGAAATTGCTTTCCGGGGTAATAATCAAGGGTTCGAGTCCGCTCAGCTTCAAATATCGTTGTTCGTTGTTCGTTGCCATAACTATGCTGGAGTCAGAAGTTTTCTCGGTTCATAATCCTTTACCACATTGGCAATGGCCTTTATATGCTCTGGAGTGGTTCCACAACATCCGCCAACTATGTTGACCAATCCTTTGTCCACATATTCTTTGACCTGTGCTGCCATTTGTTCGGGTGTTTCGTCGTATTCGCCAAAGGCATTGGGCAATCCTGCATTGGGGTGGGCGGAGGTAGCAAATTCCGATTTTGCCGAAATCACCTCCAAATGGGGCACCAATTGTTTGGCTCCCAAGGCACAATTGAATCCAATGGACAAAATGGGAATATGGGAAACCGAAATCAAAAAGGCCTCGGCCGTTTGCCCAGATAAGGTTCTTCCCGATGCATCGGTGATGGTGCCGCTGACCATCACGGGCACTTCTATATTGCGTTCGTCCTTTACTTCTTCAATGGCAAAAAGGGCTGCTTTGGCGTTGAGGGTATCAAAAATAGTCTCCACCAACAATATATCGGAACCACCATCCAGCAGGGCTTCTACTTGTTGTTTGTAGGCTATTCGGAGTTCATCAAAAGAGACGGCACGATAGCCCGGGTCGTTCACATCTGGGGACATACTGGCCGTTTTATTGGTCGGACCTATGCTTCCTGCCACAAATCGGGGTTTGTCCGGGTCCTTTTTGGTAAATTCCTCCGCTACTTGCTTTGCAAGCTTCGCGGATTCATAATTCAGTTCATACACCAATTCTTCCATACCGTAATCGGCCATGGCTATGGTTGTACCCGAAAATGTATTGGTTTCAATAATGTCCGCACCTGCTTCCAAAAACATTCGATGGATATCTTTGACGGCCTCTGGTCGGGTCAAGGACAACAAATCGTTGTTTCCCTGCAAATCACTGGGCCAATCCTTGAACCGTTCTCCCCTAAAATCTTCCTCCTTGAATTTATAGCGCTGCAACATGGTGCCCATGGCCCCATCCAACACCAAAATCCGTTTCTTCAATATATCTTCAATTTTTTCCATAATACATTATTCCTTCAAAAAGGGCTGTAATGGTATCAAGAAAAGTGCGGTAAATACTTTGATCATGTATTTTTTCGTTATCCTTCCCCAATGGCAGGATGTTGCTCCGTACTTTCCCGAGAAT
Organism: Flagellimonas sp. L-11; assembly: GCF_056857735.1. Lineage (NCBI taxonomy): Bacteria > Pseudomonadati > Bacteroidota > Flavobacteriia > Flavobacteriales > Flavobacteriaceae > Flagellimonas > Flagellimonas sp. L-11. The sequence continues at coordinate 80,167 of NZ_JBSXNR010000036.1, read as the reverse complement.
CGTTCAGGACAAGGGTAGAATGTAGCACCTTCTCGAAGTCGAGGGTTGCTAAGGTTTCAACGGGTCCAATCCCTCCACCTTTCTTGATAACACTTTCAACTTATAAATGAACTGAACTGCAAAGAAACGGTACTCCCCAGTGAAAAGCAAAAAATGTCCATGAATTTTTAGAAAACTAACAATAAGAGCTCGTCTTGAGTTCTAAAAAAACGGATTGATCGCTCAACCCGTTTTTATCAAAGTCAACTACCTTGGGACAAACCCACAAGGTATTCAAAAGAAAAAAGATTAATTTATTTCGATGTAGAACATCAGGGAGCAAAACCCTCAATGAGGGATTTATGTGATGTTTTTTAGACCATCATTCCGCCCGAGACCTCAATGCGCTGCGCATTGATCCATTTCGCGTCATCCGTACACAAGAAAGCCACCACTCCGCCTATGTCACTTGGGATTCCAACACGGCCCAAGGCTGTAAAATTGGATATAGCGGCCCTTTTGGCTTCATCATTTTTATTGGTTCCGCCACCAAAATCGGTCTCAATGGCCCCAGGGGCAACCACATTTGACCTTATTTGACGCGCTCCCAATTCCTTTGCCTGATATCGGGTCAATGCCTCGATGGCCGCTTTCATGGACCCATAGACCGAATAACCGGGAAAGGAGAACCGTGCCAATCCGCTGGAAACATTCACGATACCTCCACCATCAGCAAGGATGGGCAACAGTTTTTGGGTCAAGAAAAATGCTCCCTTGAAATGAATGTTCACGAGAGCATCGAACTGTTCTTCTGTGGTTTCACTGATCGGGGCATTGATTCCTATCCCGGCATTGTTGATCAAGAAATCAATCCCTGATGCCCCAAAATGGGAATCAACCCCTTTTTTGACCTCATCCGCGAAGGCATCAAAACTTTGGTTATCGGCAACATCCAATTGAAGCGCGTAGGCTTTTCGACCAATTTTTTCAACTTCGTTCACCGTTTTGTCCGCCTGATCCTTGTTACTGTGGTAGGTCAACAAAACATGCAATCCCTTCTTTGCCAAATTGATGGCCATATCCTCGCCTAGTCCACGGCTACCACCGGTTACCAATGCAATTTTTTCTTTGCTCATTTTATTTGATTTTTGATTTTAAAACAAAATTAGCCGGGCATGTCCCTGTGGGGTTGCGAGCATCAATCTGTTTTTTGTAAAAATCAAACTTTGACGGAGGACCTAAATTTTAAAGGGGATAGCTGCGCATGTTTTTTAAAGAAATTGGAAAAATGGGCCACTTCCTCAAAACCCAAACTGAACGCGATTTCGGAAATGTTCCAATCTGTGTTGTTGAGCAGTATTTTGGCTTCCTCGAATATTCTTGCATGGATTATCGCAGTTGTTGTGCTGCCCGTAGTCTCTTTGAGTACTTTATTGAGGTGATTGGCATGTACGGCCAAACGCTCGGCAAAGTCGTTGGCGGTTTTCAACAGCAATCTTTGGGCCGGGGTGTTTATAGGAAATTGCCGTTCCAATAGCTCCACAAACATATCGGTGATGCGGATGGCGGCATTTTTTCCGTTTTCCAGGGGTTGGACCGGATGTAGTTTTTGTCCCATGTGCAGCAATTCAATCACATAGGCCCGTATCAAATCAAATTTGAATGGGTAGTCGGAAGAAAGCTCCCCATCTATTTTTTTAAAGAGGTTTTCCAGTTCCGCATAATGTTCCTCCGAGATGTTGAGTATGGGATAACCTCCTGGTTGAAATAGGGGCAGTTTTTCCAAAATGATTCCACTTTTATCTTTAGATAAAAAGTTTTCGGTAAAAACGCAGAAATACCCTGATTGGTCTTCATCCTGTGGCACATAATTATAGGGAATCCGGGGCGAGGCAAACAAAAGGGCCTTGTCCTCAATATGAATCACCTTGTCGGCATACTCCGCACGGTTTTTTCCATTGATAAGGCTGATCTTGAAATAGGAACGCCTATCATACCGCATTTCACCTTTGCTCAACCTTGTACGGTACTCGGCGATATTAAAAACATTGAAATGGCCGATATCCTTCCCAATATTTTCGGGAATGGGCAAATGTAGCTTACCATAGAAATCGTGCAATGTAAAAAGACTGTCCATTCCCTGTAAAATTCAAATATACTTTAAAAACAAAAACACCCCCCAGAATTACTTCTGGGAGGCGTCCTCTCTTCTAAAACAAATAATTAATTAATGCTCTGTACTACTTCTTTTTTGGCCTCTTTTTTGGATCCGTCAAATCCTTGCACACCGCCAACGGTGGTATATTTCATTACAAATCGCTTATCCGGGTTGATGATTTGGTAAGCGTATTGACACATCACGGCCGCCTCGTGGAATCCGGATAGGATCAACTTCAGTTTCCCTGGATAGGTGTTGACATCGCCAATGGCAAATACCCCTGGAAGATTGGTCTGATAATCCTTCGCATTGTTCACTTTGATGGCATTTTTCTCAATTTCCAAGCCCCAGTTGCCCAAAGGACCCAATTTTGGGGACAATCCGAACAATGGGATAAAGAAATCTGTTTCCACATAGGTGGATTCCTTATCTTCATCGTTGTACTTGATCACTACGGCATGCAAATCCTCCTTGCCATGGATTTCCTTTACCTCGGCCTTGGTGAACAATTGTATTTTGCCCAATTTGGCAAGTTCCCGTGCTTTTTCCACAGAATCGAGCGCACCACGGAATTCGTTTCTACGGTGTACCAAGGAAACTTCGGAAGCCACATCGGCCAAAAAGATGGCCCAATCCAATGCAGAGTCCCCTCCACCGGAAATCACCACTTTCTTATCACGGAACTGCTCTGGATCCTTTACCATATATTCCACTCCCTTGCTTTCAAAGAGGCCAATATTTGGAATCATGGGTTTTCTGGGTTCAAAAGACCCTAATCCGCCAGCGATTACAACAACCGGGGCATGATGCTGCGTTCCCTTGTTGGTGGTAACGATATAGGAACCGTCTTCTTGCTTATCCAAGGTTTCTGCACGCTCTCCCAAGGTAAAACCTGGTTCAAATGGTTTGATTTGCTCCATAAGGTTATCTACCAAGGTTCCTGCCAAAATCTCTGGATAGGCAGGGATGTCGTAAATGGGTTTCTTGGGATAGATTTCCGAACATTGCCCTCCTGGTTGTGCCAATGCATCGATTAAATGACATTTTAGTTTGAGCAATCCTGCTTCAAATACGGTAAACAATCCTGTTGGCCCTGCTCCGATTATAACAATATCTGTTTTGATCATAATTCTCCTTTTAAATGCTCTTGAAGTCCCTTTCGGCTACGCTCAGGGTGACATACTTCGAGCTGACACTTGATTTAAATTTTCTCTAGCAATTTTTTTCCCTGATGTTCATATTTATTTTGAATATCCAATATTTTTTGACGGTGGTTGACCACTTCGCCAATAACTATAATGGCAGGATTGGACAGCTGCTGCTCCTTTGCCTTGTGCTCAATGGAAGCAACAGTGCCAATACCTATTTTTTCGTTTTCCATGGTTCCATTTTGAATGATGGCCACTGGGGTTTCCTTTTTCCCTTCTTCTTTGAAGCATTGCATGATTTCCCCCAGTTTGGACATTCCCATAAGGATAATTACCGTTGCATTGGATTTTGCCGCCAAGCTTACATCGCTGGACAACTTGTGTTCCTTGGTAGTTCCGGTTATCACCCAAAAACTTTCGGCAGCACCCCTTTTGGTCACGGGAATGTGTTGTGATGCCGGCACGGATACCGAGGACGAAATTCCCGGCACTACGGCCACTTCTATCCCAGATGCTGATGCGTGTTCCATTTCTTCGGCTCCCCTGCCAAACACAAAGGGGTCTCCTCCTTTCAATCGTACTACGTGCAATCCCTGGGTTGCCCGTTCCACAATCAAATCGTTGATTTGTTTTTGTTGATAGGCATAGCAACCTTTGCGCTTGCCCACAAATATTTTCTCCGCATGTGGGGCGTGCTCCAATAATCTGGAATCGACCAAGGCATCGTACAGCACCACATCTGCACCTTGCAGGGCCTTAACTCCCTTTAGGGTGATCAATTCCACATCTCCCGGGCCTGCGCCCACTACTGTCAACTTTCCGCTATGCATGTTCCAACTCTAATTTTCTGAACGTCTCCAATCTGTTCAAAACAGTTTTGGCATCTTCCAAATAACTTTTCGCAAAGGCTTCGGATGGTTTGTTCTTGTTTAATTGAAGGGCTATTTTATCAAACCCGCCCTCGAAGGCTATTTTCCCTTCTTCCACATACAGTTTATCAAAATCCCTGATAATGCTGGCATGGGTATTGACCTTGACTTTCTCTGCTGTCAACAATGCTTTTGCAGAGTTCACAATGGATTGATAGGAATAATAGATACTTGCCGCCCATTTTCCGTCATTGATGGCCTCTTCGGCATTTTCTATTTTTTCTTGGCTCTCAAAGAACAGTGTTGCCACTAGATCTACGATGACTCCGGCACACTCCCCGATTCCTATTTCCTTTTTATATTTTTCTTCATTGCCCCAATCGATAAAATCTTCTTGGGTAAGATTGTCCACATCCGTTAAAGGCTTAAGGAAATCATAGAAATAATGTTGTCCTTTTTCCTCGTAATAATCGGTAAACGATGCCCCGTTTCCATTGGCCTCAAAATCATCCAAGATAAGACGTAATGCCTGTGGCCCTCGTTTACTTGGAATCTTGGCCACTTTATCGGCAAATCTTGCATTGCCATCGCCAAAATTTCCTCCTCCCAACAAAACCTGAAGGGCAGGTGCCACCAATTTATCCTTGGTACGCACGGACATTCCCTGAAACCCGATGTGGGCCATATTGTGCTGTCCGCATGCGTTCATGCATCCACTGATCTTGATAACGACATCCGGATTTTTGATGTACTGTGGGTATTCTGCCTTGATTACACGTTCCAGCTCATCGGCAATACCGGTGCTACTGGCAATTCCAAGGTTACAAGTGTCTGTCCCAGGACAAGCTGTGATGTCCAAAGCTTTATTATAACCTGCTTCGGCAAAGCCCAATTTCTTCAGCTCTTGGTAAAAGAAAGGAAGCAATTCCTCTTTTACGTAGGGAATCAATATGTTTTGTCTGAGGGATAATCGAATCTCCCCAGCAGCATAGTCCTCTACCAATTTTGCCAGTTCACGGGCCTTATCGGTATAGAAGTCGCCCAAAAGCACTTTTATACCTATGGCCACATAGCCTTCTTGTTTTTGAGGTACCAAGTTGGTGGATTTCCAAGCTTCAAAAGCTCCTTGATCCTCAATGGTAACTTCCGGAGTTTCGACCTCAGCAACGTTTACTTTGGGGTAATCTTCAAAGTTAATGGGATAGGTTTTGTGCGGGATGGCCAATTGTTCTTCATCGAGCAATTTCCTGAAACCATCCAGACCAATATCCTTCAACAAGAATTTCATACGGGCTTTTGCCCTACTCTTACGTTCTCCGTATCTATCAAATACACGGATTACGCCTTCCATCAAAGGAATGATTTTATCCGTAGGCAAAAAGCTGTACAATTCATCGGCGTGGCGTGGTTGTGACCCCAATCCACCGGCCAACATGACTTTAAAGCCTCTTTCCCCATTTTTTTCTTTGGCGATAAAACCCAGGTCGTGCATGTAGGACAAGCCGGTATCTTCATCGCTGGCGGAAAAGGAAACTTTGAATTTTCTTCCCATTTCCTGACCTATTGGGTTTCTTAGGAAATACTCGAACACGGCATGGGCATAAGGCGAAACATCAAAAGGTTCGTTCACATCGATACCTGCCGTTTCACTTGCCGTAACGTTACGGACAGTATTCCCACAGGCTTCGCGAATGGTTACTTCGTCCCTTTCCAATTGGGCCCAAAGCTCTGGGGTCCGTTCCAAATCCACGTAGTGGATCTGGATATCTTGACGGGTGGTGATATGCAATCGCCCCCTAGAATATTCATCGGAAACATCGGAAATTCGAAGCAATTGATTGGAAGTGACCTTGCCGTAAGGTAATTTTATCCTAACCATTTGCACCCCTGGTTGGCGCTGTCCATAAACACCACGGGCCAAACGAAGACTTCGGAATTTTTCCTCATCTACATTCCCACCTTTGAACTCTTGAATCTTTTTCTCCAATTCAATGATGTCCTTTTGTACAACTGGGTTTTCTATTTCTGTTCTAAAGCTTTGCATAATCTATTTTTCCTATCTATTTTATAGAGTTATTTCGAAAAATCCCCCTTATCTTCCACTTAATGGAAGAAATTATTCAATAAATCCTACGCCTGCGGTGTTGTTTGTCCGACTATCGATAATGATAAAGGAACCATTTGTACGATGGTCCTTGAACCTATCATAAAAAATAGGCTTGTTCAATTTTAAGCGCACTTTGGCGATGTCGTTCATTTGAAGTGAAGTTACATTCTCTTCAATTCCTGAATAATCCGGATGGATTTTATGCTCAATGGCATCGACCTTGGCGAGTACTTTATTCACCCCATGCTGAAGCACATACTTTCCTCCCGGGGTAAAGTCGTCACTGTCCATCCAAGATACGGTAGCGGTCAATTGTTTGTCCACCGTGGGCAAATCACCGGCTTTTACCAACATATCCCCTCGACTTACATTCACCTCATCTTCCAAAGTAATGGTAACCGAGGATCGTCTTGGTGCTGTTTGGTATTCCTTATCATAAAAATAAATGGCCTTTATTTTGGATCGGGTCATGGATGGCAATACCACTACCTCGTCGCCTACGCTTAGCTCCCCACCATACACTTTCCCTGCGAATCCGCGAAAATCATGGAAGTCTTCGGTTTTTGGTCGAATTACATACTGTACTGGAAAACGAGGTGTTCCCGCATTGTAGATGTCTTTTTGATCAAGTTCTTCCAAGTGTTCCAATAAGGTTTGCCCTTGGTACCAAGGTGTATGCTCGGAACGGTTCACTACGTTATCACCTTTTAAGGCACTAACGGGTATGAAGGTTATATTTTGATCTTGGTAATCCCTTTTTCCCATCAATTCTGAAAAATCGGCCTTGATTTTGTTATAGGTTTCTTCCGAAAAATCCACCAAGTCCATTTTGTTGATGGCCACGATAACATCTTTCACCCGCAACAGGTTGTTGATGAAAAAGTGGCGGTGGGTCTGTTCGATCACTCCTTTTCGGGCATCGATCAAAATAATGGATGCCTGCGATGTGGAGGCTCCCGTAACCATGTTTCGAGTATACTCCACATGGCCTGGGGTATCGGCAATGATGTAACTTTTGGATGGGGTTGAAAAGTAGATATGGGCCACATCAATGGTGATTCCCTGCTCTCTTTCGGCTACCAATCCATCGGTTGCCAACGAAAAATCGAGATAATCGTATCCTTTTTGTTTACTGGTCCTTTCAATGGCCTCCAATTTATCGTCGGTCATTGATTTTGTATCGTACAGCAATCTTCCGATCAAGGTACTTTTACCGTCATCTACACTTCCTGCTGTTGCTATTTTTAATACTTCCAATGCTTTATCTTTTTAGATTTCCACCTTCGTGGAAATGACTTTTGTTTTTTTTTAGAAATAACCTTGTTGTTTCCTTTTTTCCATGGCGGCTTCGGAGCGTTTGTCATCAATCCGCGCACCTCTTTCCGAAATTCTGGAATCCCTGATTTCGGCCACTACCTTATCTATGGTATCGGCATGGGATTCAACCGCTGCGGTACAGCTCATATCCCCCACGGTTCTAAAGCGCACCATTCGTTCTTCCACTTGCTCATCGTCTGCCCTAAAAACCACATCATCTTCCGCGGACCAAATCAAGCCATCCCGTAGAAAGGTATTTCTTTTGTGTGCAAAATAGATGGATGGAATTTCTATGTTTTCTTTTTGGATATAGCTCCAAACATCCAATTCTGTCCAGTTACTTATGGGGAACACCCGCACATTTTGCCCTATTTCGATTTCACCGTTGAGCATATCGAACAATTCGGGGCGTTGGTTCTTTTCGTCCCATTGTCCAAAATCGTCACGCACTGAAAAAATACGCTCTTTGGCCCTTGCCTTTTCCTCATCTCTTCGAGCCCCTCCAATACAGGCGTCGAATTTAAATTCTTCGATGGCATCCAACAGGGTTGTGGTCTGCAACATATTCCTACTGGCATATTTACCGGTCTCTTCAACCACTTTTCCCTCATCAATGGAGTCCTGAACGTTGCGCACGATCAGTTCCACTCCCAGCTCTTCGACCAATCTGTCCCTAAACTCGATGGTTTCGGGGAAGTTGTGGCCTGTATCAATATGCATTAAGGGAAAAGGTATTTTGGCGGGCCAAAATGCTTTTTGGGCCAAACGTACCAATGTGATGGAATCTTTTCCTCCGGAAAACAACAGTACAGGTTTTTCAAACTGTGCCGCTACTTCGCGCATAATATAAATTGCCTCATGTTCCAGAGCATTTGCGTTTGGCCTTTCCAAGCCGTTCAAGGTCTCTGGTCTATTTATTTCTTCTGTAAGTGTACTCAAAGTTCAATTTTGTTTTTACCTCTCGCTTATGCTCAAGGGGACAATTACTATTTTATTAGGTATGCAAACCACATTCGCGGTTGGCCAATACTTTGGTCGGATCAAAATATTTGTGCTCGTTCGGCAATCCCTGTGCTTTTAAATAAGCATCCAATTGGGTGTCGCTCCAATGGTAAAACGGGCTCACTTTAAGTACGCCGTCTTTGCTCAAACTCAAAACATCCAAGGAATCTCTGTGCGCGGTCTGCCCTTTGCGCAGGTTGGTGAACCAAACATCTGGTTTGTGCTCGGCCATTGCCCTACGGAAAGGCTCCAACTTCACCTGCTCGGTAAACTTTTTGTGCAGGGGGTCATCTATTTGTGGAATCCCCATAACTGCATCGCGATGGGAACTTGTCTGTTTTGGCACATATAATTTTATGTTGAGTCCCAATCTGGAAATCAACTCTTCGGCATGTTTATAGGTTTGGGGTGTATTATAGCCCGTATCGCACCAAATTACCGGAATGCTTTTGTCCACTTCGGTAACTGCATGCAGGATGGCCACCTCATAAGGTCTAAAATTAGTGGTGACCACGGATTTTTTACCGTGACCTATTGCCCATGATATGATTTCCTCTGGCGGAATGCCCTTAAACTGGCGGTTCAAATTATGTATTTCTTCTTGCGTCAATGCCATTGCCATTAGTTTTATTTACCCCATTTGATGGAGTTCCATATTCTCTCGTGAAAAAAATAAAGCACCATTTTGGTGACCAGTTCCACCAATCCAATTGAAAAAGCCATACTTAAGGTCCCTGTTACAACCCAAGATATCAATATAGTATCCAGGGTGCCCACAATTCTCCAACTTATGGATTTTACGATACTTCTTTTAGGGCTTTCCGAAGTGCTGTCCTTTGTATAAGTACTTTGCTCCTTATTACGTTTTATTATCAATTGATCAGTAATCATTTTATCAACTTTAATTACCCTATCGGATTAGTAGGGATTTCAAAAGTAAAATTATTTTTTGGAAGTAAAAGTAAAATCAACCATAAATTTACTTTTAACCTATAGTTTTAGTAGATTATCTAAAAAAAGCACTATAATTTGACAAATCAAATTGGATAAATACTGTTTTTTGAGGCTTTTACAGCAAATCGGCAAGCGTATTGTTGCGGTACACATCTAAGGCACTGTCTCTTACTTGAAGCATTAATTTATGAACGGAGCATTCCACCTCATCCGGACAGTCATCACATTTTTCGTAGAAATTTAAGCTCACACAGGGAACCATTGCAATTGGTCCTTCCAAAACCCGCATTACGGTGGTCATGAGTATGTCTTCTGGATCCTTAATTAGATAGTATCCCCCACCCTTACCTTTTTTGGAGCCCAAAAGTCCATTTCTGCGGAGCGTGAGCAAAATACTTTCCAAAAACTTTTGGGAAATATTCTCTTGCTTGGCTATTTCGGCGATTTGAACAGGTTCCCGTCCCTCGACTTTTGCAAGATAGGTAAGTGCTTTGAGTCCGTATTTTGTCTTCTTGGAGAGCATCGCACGAATATAGGGAAAATTAACAATCTACCTCTAAAACCGATTTTCGGAAGGGTTATCCTAAAGCCTGCTCAATGTCAGCAATAATATCATCGATATGCTCTAGGCCCACGGAGACCCGAACCATTCCATCGGAGATTCCCACGGCCTCACGTTCTTCTGTGGAGAGCTTACTGTGGGTGGTAGATGCGGGGTGGGTAACAATGCTTCGGGCATCACCCAAATTGGCAGATAAGGATAATAGTTCAATACCATTAAAGAATTCCCTGCCTGCGTCCAGACCTCCTTTCACCTCAAAAGCAACAACACAACCACCAGCTTTCATTTGTTTTTTGGCGATTTCATGTTTTGGATGGGATTTTAAAAATGGATATTTCACCCATTCAATTTGATTATGATCTTCCAAATAGGTGGCCAGTTTCAAGGCGTTTTCACAATGCCTATCTACCCGGACAGCCAAGGTTTCCAAACTGCGGGACAATACCCACGCGTTGAACGGTGACAATGCAGGGCCAGTGATACGGGAAAAACGATATACTTTATCCATCAACTCGCCGCTACCTACGGTGATTCCTGCCAGTACCCTTCCTTGACCGTCCATTAACTTGGTTCCGGAGTGAATCACTAAATCGGCACCAAATTTTATAGGTTGTTGTAAGTATGGGGTCGCAAAGCAGTTGTCGATAATAAATATGAGCCCGTGTTTTTTGGCAATCTTGGCCAACTCTTCCAAATCCAACACATCTACCCCCGGGTTGGTAGGTGTTTCAGCATAAAGAATCTTGGTATTGGGTTTGATCAATCCCTCAATCTCCGATAAATCATTGGCATCAAAATAACTGGTGCCAACATTCCACTTTGGAAAAAACTGAGTGAACAGGGTATGTGTGGAACCAAAAATACTCTTGGATGATATTACATGATCACCGGCATCCAGCAAGGCCGCCAAGGTGGAAAAAACTGCCGACATGCCCGAAGCATAGGCAAAACCACTCTCGGCACCTTCCATCTTGCATACTTTTTCGATGAGTTCGTTCGAATTTGGGTTGGAATATCTGGAATAAATATTCCGGGCCTTTTCCTCCGCAAAGGATGCGCGCATATCTTCCGCATCCTCAAAAACAAAGCTCGATGTCATGTAAATTGGACTGGAATGTTCCAAATTTTGACTGCGCTCCATTTGCGTTCTTATCGCTTCCGTTTCGAATTGCTTGCCTTTATTGCTCATATCTTCTCTGCTATTCTTAATATGTCACCAAATACGCCTCTTGCCGTTACGGCCGCTCCAGCTCCAGCTCCTTGAATCACCAAGGGGTGTTCCCCATAGGACTCCGTATAAATCTCAATAATGGAATCGGAACCTTTTACCTGCCCCAAGGCACTTTCTTTGGGTGCGGAAATCAATTTTACCTCCAAAACACCCTTATCTTGTTGCAAATCGCCATGTAAATCACCTACATAGCGCAACACATGTCCTTGGTCTTGGCTCTCTTTAATTTTCTTGTACATATTATCCATCTCCCCGATGCGTTCCATGAATTTTTCAAAATCCAAGGTTTGGAGCTCTTCGGGAATCAGGTTTTGCACATCAATATCGGAAAACTCATTTTGAAGATCTAGCTCCCTGGCCAGAATCAACAGCTTCCGTCCTACATCGTTCCCGGACAAATCTTCCCTTGGGTCGGGTTCGGTGAACCCACTTTCCATAGCTTCCCTTACAATTTCCGAAAAGGAAACATCTTTCTCCGAAAAAGTATTGAAAATATAACTCAACGACCCAGAGAACACCCCTTTGATCCGCGTAATGTTCTCTCCGGAAAGGTGTAACAATTTAATGGTATCAATTAGGGGCAATCCTGCCCCTACATTGGTCTCGTAGAGATATTGTTTTTGATTTTTATCCAAACACTTCCTAATGGATTTATATTTCTCAAAACCCAGCGTATTTGCTATTTTGTTTGATGAAACCAAATCGAAGCCGTGTGCTATTAAGGGTTCGTACTGCTCCACAAACGTTTTGCTCGCCGTATTGTCAACCGCTATCAGGTTCTCTAAATGATGCTGTTTGGCAAAGGCCATTATATCACCAATCTGATAGGGTTGCCCCTCTTTTTCCAAACGTTCTTTCCAATCGGCACCAACCCCTGAAGCATCCAAAAGCACTTTTTTGGAATTTGCTACGGCAAACACTTTTAAGTCAATGCTTTTTCTTTCCTCAATACTGTTTTTGGAATCCAAAATCTGACTGATCAGCGTGCCCCCTACATTGCCATGTCCAAACAATGCCAGATTGATTTTCTTGGCAATCCCGAAGATTTGCCCATGAATCACATTGATGGCCTTGTTCAAATCGGATTTCCTCACCACCATACTCACATTCTTCCCGGTAACCGTATTGTTGAAAAGCAAGGGCGTGATTTGGTTTTTGGCCAATGCATTGAACGGCTTGTGGAAGCTGCTCAAATCCATCCCAACAATGGAGATGACGGAGACATCCTTCACCACCGAAATCTGGTTGATGTCCTGGGAAGAATAATCCGTCTCGAATTCTTGGTCCAGCACTTTTTTGGCCTTATCGGCTTTGGATTCGTCCACAACAAGGCCAATGCCCCGTTCCGATGACCCTTGGGAAACAATCCCGACACTGATGCCATTTTGGCCCAAGGCTCTAAAAATCCGCATGTCCACACCCACTTTTCCGAGCAGTCCCCTCCCCTCTAAATTGATAAGGGCCATGTTATCGAGCACCGAAAGGGATTTAATTCCACCATTGTCGGTTTTCGGCCCGATCAAGGTTCCTTCGTTGTCATCGTTGAAGGTATTGCAGATACGCAGCGGAATATTTTTCTCGATCAATGGAATTATGGTTTTCGCATGGAGAATGTTTGCCCCGAAATTAGCAAGTTCATTGGCTTCACCATAGGATATCACATCAATCAACTTGGCATCTTGTACCAAATCTGGATTGGCGGTAAAAATACCGTCCACGTGGGTGTAGTTGATCAGTTCGCCCGCGTCCAAAAAGTTGGCCAACAAGGCTGCTGAGTAATTGGTCCCATTTCTTCCCAAAGTAGTGGTCGCCCCTTCTTTGTTGGAAGCGATAAAACCGGTGACAACAGGAATGGTACCCGCTTTCAGGTTGTGGAAATATCGAATCACGTTTTCTTTGGAAAGTCCCTCATCTACCTCCGCATTGCTAAAACTATCATCGGTTTTGATGAGTTTACGGGAATCCAACAGCTCTGCTTTGATTCCCTTTGCGTTCAAAGCGGCAGTCACATATTTCCCCGATATCAGTTCGCCGAAGGACAATACTTCATCCTTGGTTTTTAGACTGTAATCACCTGTTAGTGAAACCCCGTTCAATATTTTTTCGATGGCGGCCAGCTCCCGATCAATATCGAGACCATCAAAATTATTTTTCTGATAGTCGGCAAACTTTTTTAGATCTGTCTGAAAATCGACTCCCTTGGCTGCCTTTTCGAGCAAGTTTTCCAATTGGTCCGTGGCCTTTCCACGAGCGGAAACCACGACGGCAAAGTGTTCCTTCTCTTCAAATCTTTGAGTGATAATTTTCAATACGCGCTGAATACCTTCACCGTTGGCCAAGGATTTTCCACCAAACTTTAAAATTTTGATGCGTTCCGTATTTTTCCGAAAAACGGTTTCCAACAATTTTTCCAATTGCCCAAACTCCATCAAAAAGGCATCGTGACCATGTACCGATTGCACTTCACCATAGGTGACATTGGTGTTGGCTTGGGCCAATCTTTTGAAAGTCTCCTTGTTCTCCTCAGCCGTAAAGAACAAATCGGAATTGACCCCGATGATATGGATTTTGGTATCACTTTCCTGCAATGCCCTGAAAGCCCCTTCCCCATTACGGGTAATGTCGATGGACTTTAGCAATTGATTCATCAACTTATAGGCGGACAACTGAAAACGCTCCTGCAATTTTTTACCGTGGTGCATCAACCAAGATTCCACATTAAAAACCTGTAGCTCTTCGTTGGTACTTCTTTTGAATCGCTCTTTGAAAGATTCTGGAGTGCGGTAGCACAACATCGCATGCATACGGGCATCGTGCACGGGCTGTTTGGAATTCACCAAAAACTGCTCTTGAATCTGACAGTTGGCAATCAACCAATCCGTGGATTTCCAATCGGATGCCACGGGAATTAAGTGTTCCGTAATATTTGGGTTGATGGCTGTCATTTCCCAAGCAATTCCACCTCCCAATGAACCACCGATAATGGCGAACAATTTATCGATTTTCAATTGCTCCAATCCCCAGAGAAACATTCCGGCAATATCCCCGGCCACAAAATCCTTGTAGTTTTCGATAATAAAACCATCGAAACCATTTCCTGGGATATTGAATGCCAAAATGGTGTACTTCTCCGTATCGATACATTTGCCATCCCCTATCAAATCGGACCACCACCCATCTTTGCCTGCTACGTTGGAATTACCGGTGAGCGCGTGGTTTACCAAGATTATGGGTGCCGAATGCAAGGGTTTCCCAAATATCTGATAGGATAACCCAATATCCTGCTCGATGCCACTCAGCGTTTTAAAATTTTCTATTTTCAGATAATTCAACATAGCTATTCCATCACATTATTAACTCGATTAAATACTTGCAAAGGCATTTTTTAAATCTGCCTTTAGATCGGACAAATCTTCCAAGCCTACGGACAATCGGATCAAATCTTGGGTTACCCCTGCGGACTCTTGATCTTCTGCGCCCAACTGTTGGTGCGTTGTACTTGCAGGGTGGATAATCAAGGATTTTGTATCGCCAATATTGGCCAACAACGAAAATAGTTTGGTCTGGTCCGCAATTTTCTTGGCGGCCTCATATCCTCCCCTAACACCAAAGGTAACAATACCACTTTGTCCATTGGGCAAGTACTCATCCGCCAAGGCTTTATAGGTATTGGAATCCAACCCTGGATAGTTTACCCACTCAACTTCCTCCCTGGTTTCCAGCCATTGTGCCAATGCCAGAGCATTCTCACTGTGTTTTTTCATGCGAATTTCCAAGGTTTCCAATCCTTGAATAATCTGAAAGGCATTAAAAGGGCTCAAGCATGCCCCGTGATCCCGTAATCCTTCCACCCGAACCTTGGCAATATATGCTGCCGGTCCAAGTGCATCGTGATAGACCAATCCGTGATATCCTGGAGAAGGTTCAGTGAATTCCGGGAACTTACCATTGGCCCAATCAAAATTACCTGCGTCGATTATAACGCCGCCCAGAGCCGTCCCGTTGCCATTAATGTATTTGGTAAGGGAATGAATGACGATATTGGCCCCGTGTTCAATTGGGTTCAATAGTGCTGGTGAAGCAACGGTATTATCCACAATAAATGGCACTTGTGCCGCTTTAGCTTCTTTGGAAATTGCTTTTAAATCCAGTACATCCAACTTTGGATTGCCCAAGGATTCCACAAAAAAAGCCCTGGTATTCTCTTTTACGGCTTTACCAAAATTGGATGGATCCGATGGGTCTACAAATGTTGTGGTGATGCCCAAACGGGGCAGGGTAACGCTAAATAGGTTATAGGTACCACCATACAAGCTGTTGGAAGCTACGATATGGTCCCCGGCTTTGAGCAAGACCAGCAATGCGGTGTTTATCGCTCCAGTTCCCGAAGCTGTGACCACTGAGGCAATTCCGCCTTCCAAAGCGGCAAGTCGCTGCTCCAGAATATCGTTTGTCGGGTTATTGATCCTTGTGTAAATATTTCCAAACTCTGCCAAGGAAAAAAGATTGGCCGCATTATCGGAATCGTTGAACACATAGGCTGAACTCTGATAAATGGGCACCGCTCTTGTTCCTCCGTTTGCTGTTACATCGTGTCCTGCATGCAGGGCATTGGTAGAAAATTTCTGATCGCTCATGACTTTGCTTTTTTTTAATTGTTAAAACGAAACATTAAAAAGTCAAACCCTTAGCCCGTGGGCGTAAGAAAAATCAAAAAGTTATAAGAAAATGAAATCGAAAATGGTCGATTGTCGTTATCTATACCCAACCGGGATAGAATGTAGCACCTTCTCGGCACTGGGGGCCAAGGGTTGCTAAGGCTTCAAAGGGTCTACTCCCTCCACCTTTCTTGATAACTAATCAATACTTGTTTGAACTTCGAACGACAAATATACTGATGGAAAATTTGATTTTCCTAATCTTTTGGAGAAATTTTACCAAATGAGCCTGTCCACGAACCTCTAATATTTATTTCAACACCGTAAACTCAATATTGGAATCGGTAAAAACAGTGTGCGTCTGTGTTTTGAAATCGGATTCGTCCGCTTTAAAGATATTCTCCACATAAGTCTGCGGGTTTAGGTCAATAAGCGGGAACCAAGTGCTTTGCACCTGAATCTGTAATTTGTGCCCCTTTTTAATAGTATGGAACACATCCTGAAGCTTGATGTTCACATCGGTTTTTTTATTTGGCGTGAACGGTTCCGGGTCGGAAAAACTGTTCCTGAAACGACCGCGGAGCACCTCGCTCCTCACCATTAAATGGTAATTGCTCATTTTAAGGTGGTCTTGCATTTCCTCATTGGTCTCGGCATCCGCCGGGTGCACATCGATTACTTTAACAATCCAATCGGCTGCCGTGCCCGTGGTTGCCACTTTTAGTTTAGCCAGGATATCTCCTGCCAAAGTCAGGTCTTCCTCCATCACATCGGTTTCAAACACCAAAACATCGGAACGGCGAGCGGCGAAACGCTGGTCGTCCGTCATGTATTTTCTTGGAGTGAAAACGGTCTTCACATCTTCGGAATAGGGAACAGGTTTCTTCACATTGCTGATAAACTGAATTCCCGTAGTTCCCTTCCGCTCGGAAGTGAGTTCTTGATCTTCGGACAAGTACATGGTTTGTTTGGTGGCATTCTCCGGTGGCCATGCATCATACTTTTTCCACTCTTTTCTACCGGTATCAAACACATAGGCTTCGGGCAAGCCTGAATCCATATCGCCTCCCCCTTTTAGGAAGTGGTTGAAGAACTTCGTCTCAATTTCTTTTTGAAAAAACAAGGAAATGGAATCACCGAAATAGTAGTTTCCCACCGTGTTTCGTTGCTTTGTCCTAGCCCAAGCTCCATGGTCCCAAGGTCCAAAAACCATGGTATTATAGTTGCCCTCGTTATATTTTTCAATGTTTTTATAGGTTTCCAAAGGCCCATAAAGGTCTTCGGCATCAAACCAACCTCCCACTACCATCGTGGCCACACTGCTCTTCACATTTTTCAAATGTTGGATAAGTCCCCTACTTTGCCACATGGCATCATAATTCGGGTGTTCCTTCAACTCGTTCCAAAAGAAATCATCCGTAACACCTTCGGGACGCATTGTAGGGGTGTCGGCTGTTTCATATTCAAAAAAGTAATCCAAGTTTTTGAGCGGCCCCGCATCCAAAAAGAACTGGTACTGATCTTCTGTTGGAAGTTCTGGCAAGGTATACCAAGCTGTATCAATGGGCTGGTCACCATTGGGACGCGGTGTTCCAAACAAGGAAGTTGCCCTGAAATAACTCAACAAATAAGCACCATTGTGGTGAAAGTCATCAAAAAAGAAGTCCCCTATACTTGCCTGTGGCGAAGCGGCTTTCAATGCTGGATGCGCATCCACGGTGGCATAAGTAGCATAAAATCCGGGATACGATATTCCCCAAACACCCACATTGCCATTGTTGTTTTCCACATTGTTCACCAACCATTCAATGGTGTCGTAGGTATCCGAACTTTCGTCCACTTGGCCATCGGAGGTTTTATTGGGAATATAAGCTCTCATATTTTCGTAATGCCCCTCGCTGAGCCATCTTCCCCTAACATCTTGGTAAACGATGATGTTCCCTTCTTTCATCAAGTGCTCGTTGGGACCAATTTTGGTCCTAAAATTACCCTCCCCATATGGTCTGGAACTATACGGAGTGCGCTGCATGATGATGGGGTACGCTTTGGAGGTATCCTTCGGGGAATAAATGGTGGTATGCAGTTTTACCCCGTCCCGCATTTCAATGTCCACTTCTTTTTTGGTGTAATTGTCGGCGACATAGGTGTCGACCGCTTTTGTTTCGGTCTTGGTTGTTTTTTTACAACTGACGGTCACCGTCAACATTAAAATACTTAGAAACAGGATGCTAACTGAACTTCTCATTTTTATTTTTTTGATATGCTAAAACTACTAAAGTTCGCTGGAGTATACCAATAAAAAAAGGAGCCTCATTGAAGCTCCTTTATATGTATTTGTACTGATGGTTTACAGACCAAAGCTTTCTTTCACCTTGTCCACCATATCCAATTTTTCCCAAGTAAACAGCTCCACTTCCTTTTCGATTCTTCCATTGTAGGGAGATTCAAAAACCTTGGTCACGGTTTTGGGCGCTTTCCCCAAATGGCCATAAGCAGCGGTTTCCAAATAAATGGGATTCCGAAGTTTTAAACGCTCTTCAATGGCAAACGGTCGCATATCGAACAGTTCGGATGCTTTTTGGGCAATTTCACCATCCGTCATATCCACATGGGAAGAGTTATAGGTATCCACAAAAATGGATGTGGGTTCCACTACGCCAATGGCATAGCTTACCTGCACCAAAATCTCGCCTGCAACACCCGCGGCGACCAAATTTTTGGCCATGTGCCGGGCAGCGTAGGCCGCACTTCGGTCCACCTTGCTCGGGTCCTTTCCGCTAAAAGCACCACCTCCGTGGGCTCCTTTACCGCCGTAGGTATCCACAACAATTTTTCTTCCGGTAAGGCCAGCATCACCGTGTGGCCCTCCGATCACGAACTTTCCTGTTGGGTTGATGTGGTATTTAATGTCCTCCGTGAACAATTTTTGGATGCTCTCAGGCAATAATTTTTTTACTTCAGGAATCAAGATGTTGATAATATCATCCTTGATCTTGGCCAACATCGCTTCGTCCGAATCAAATTCATCATGCTGAGTGGAAACAACAATGGTATCTATCCGCTGTGGGACGTTGTCATCCGAATATTCAATCGTTACCTGGGCCTTGGCATCAGGACGTAGGTATGGAATGCGTGTTCCCTCTCTTCTTAAATTGGCCAACACCTCCAAAATCTTGTGCGAGATATCCAATGCCAAAGGCATGTAATTCCCAGTCTCCGTGGTAGCATAACCGAACATCATTCCTTGGTCGCCCGCTCCCTGCTCTTCCTTGGTGCCGCGATCCACTCCTTGGTTGATGTCCTGAGATTGCTCGTGGATCAATGAAATCACCCCACAAGAGTCCCCGCTAAATTTATATTCACCCTTGGTATAGCCGATTTTGTTGATAACCTCACGGGCTATACTTTGCAAATCCACATAGGTATGGCTCTTCACCTCGCCGGCCAAAACCACCTGACCCGTGGTCACCAAGGTTTCGCATGCCACTTTGCTCTCGGGGTCAAAGGCCAAAAAATTATCCAGCAATGCATCACTTATCTGATCCGCAATCTTATCTGGATGTCCCTCACTAACGGATTCTGATGTAAACAAATACGCCATTTCTCTTTTTTAAAATTGAAGATTCGACAAAAAAGTGCGAAGAAGTTCCAAACCCTTGGTGAAGAGATGCCAACGGGGTTGGCACGAACTGCTTTAGCATTTTTCGTGTACCCGATTAAAGATACCGAGGTTGCAATCAGTCAAATCTTTCCTCGTTTTCAAGCGCAAAAGTACGTATTTGGAACATATTATAAAACTTTGTTTGCAGCCAATGCAAGATCATCCATTTGAACCGGTTTTTTTTCTTCAAGCGGATATACTTTGTATATTGCGATGATTAAAAACTCCCTAATCCATAAACACCAACTTAAAACACTTACACCCCATGCATATTGCTGTAGCAGGAAATATTGGCGCTGGAAAAACCACTTTAACAAACTTACTTGCAAAACATTACAAATGGGAAGCCCATTTTGAGGATGTGGTGGACAATCCCTATTTGGATGATTTTTACAACCAGATGGAACGTTGGAGCTTTAACCTCCAGATTTACTTTTTGAACAGTAGATACCGTCAAATTTTAAAAATCAGGGAAAGCGGCAAGAGTGTGATCCAAGACCGGACCATTTACGAGGATGCCCACATTTTTGCACCCAACCTGCACGCCATGGGCTTGATGACCAATCGTGATTTCGAAAACTACAAAGGTCTTTTTGAGTTAATGGAGAGCTTGGTGCAACCCCCAGACCTTTTGATTTACTTGCGAAGCACCATCCCCAATTTGGTAAACCAGATTCACAAACGTGGTCGTGATTACGAAAATTCCATTTCCATTGATTACCTCAGCCGCTTGAACGAACGCTACGAAGCATGGGTAAACACTTACCAAAAAGGAAAGCTGCTCATTTTTGATGTGGACAATTTGGATTTTGTGGATAAACCAGAAGATTTAGGAGAAGTCATCAATCGTATTGACGGGGAGATACATGGATTGTTTTAGAATATGGTTTTAACATGAGACTTAAAAAAGCTTTTTTAGACTTTATAGTTTTATCCATCCTTTTTTGTTCGTTCATCAATAATGCTCAAGAATTAATTCTGAATGTAGATGCCAATCAGATAATCACTGGAATTGACACAGCTAAAAACCGCTATCTGGTTCTAGAAAACCACCAACGTCACTATTACCAAAAACATTTTGATTCAACAAGATGGGAAAAGGTAGTTCTAAAGAAAAACGAACTTCCTCCGACAAACGATTTCCCTTACAAATATATGCAAGCTAGAGGAAAAAACTATTTGGTACACAAAGGATGTGGTGAAGTTTATGTGCTATCAAATGATTCGATAATCCGTATTGACAATTCATTTCAACATAAAAATCAATACTTCGCCAGCACTTTTGTTTATAAAGATGACATTTATTTTTGGGGAGGTTATGGTTTGTTTACATACAAAAATATTTTAACCAAATTCAATTTCACTACCAAAGAATGGGATATTATAAAATACTCTGATTATAATACGGTACCCGAACCAAGAAAAATGGCCATGTCTTACTTAAGGGATGATGAACTTTTCATTATTGGCGGTGTGGCCGAAGACTATTCAACAACAAATGAAAATAGCAATAAGAATATTTTAAATGATATTTGGAAATTAAACCTTACTACAAAGAGTTGGCAACATGTTGGAGATATAAAAAATAAATCAATTCCAAAACTTATTCCTTTTCACCATGCTTATTTCAATATTAGAGACACTTTATTCTTTAATTCAAATCAACTATCGGGCTTGCATATCCCAGACAACAAAGTTTTCAGCTACTCAAATGACAAAAAAACAGCCAATGAAAAATACAATCCAAAACGAGGTCAAATCATCTATTCTTTAACAAGCTCAGATCAAAGCCAGCGCAGCACAATGGTTATTGTCGAAAAAATGGATTTATATAGAGGGAAAATCATGGCATCTTCCAATCTCTATAAAGACGAAAGTAATTGGGTTTTTATACTGGCAGGAGTCTTGGGTTTTATTGTGGTTTTCTTCTTGGGCAAACAAAAACTTTCCATTTTCCTGCTACGATATAAATCTGTAGTGCTATACAAGAACAAAAAAATTAGCTTCAAAGGAAAACAACTTCACACTCTAGACTCCCAAGAACTAAAACTATTGGCCTTCTTATTTGAGAACATAGACAATTCATTGAAAGTTAGTGAAATTACTGGTTTTTTGGGGCAAGATTATAGCCAAACACAGACATACGCCACCTTGGTTAAAAGAAAAGACACGCTTTTCAATTCATTGATATCCAAATTAGCTTTTATACTGGAAATAGATGATAGCGAAATTTTATTGACCACCAAAAGTAAAACCGACAAACGCATTAAGAAAGTTAGGCTTAACAGTAACTATTTCATCAATCTTGAGAACACGACTCCTCCTCTTTCACAATCGATTTAATCATCTTATCACACATTTCTCTTGTATTTAACGAGGTCTTTCTATTTGATTCCATATCTGATATACCAAATTCTCTAGCAACACTTTTGCTTTTAACTAATTTATAGGTCTGATATTCATAATTCTGATTTTTATCATCAAAATATCGGTATATCAAAAAATTATTTCCTTTCGGTGATTCTGCTTGGTATACCTCTAGTTTAGCCCTTTTATGCATTTTAGTATTTTTTTAGTTCACATTCGGTTTCCAATATCTGACCCCCTCCTGTTTTTATAGTACATGTATACCCTCTATTTCTACTGTTATCAAATCCATTCACAATAAACACAAATTCACATTCCTCTATGTCATATTTTTTTTTGTTCAATAAACTTAAACCATATATGTCCTTGGACAAGTCTTGAAATCTTTTGCGTATAATTGACTCATTGTAAGATAAACTACAGTATTTATCTGACTTCATGCTATCTTTTGAATCAGTCATTAATCCTTTGTTTATTGCAACCTGATTCTCATAATTCTGAATTTTTATTGTCAATTTTTCTCGCATCCTTGCCGTTTTCTTTTTGAAGTTTTGGTCAACAGAATCAGGAAACTTTTCTATATATATTTCTCTTGCTAATAAATCTATGTACTCTTCATTAAGGTCTTCGGGCAGCCTAAAATCAGTAGAGGTTGTTTTTGATTCATTGCAAGCCAGTGCCGATAAACAAAAAATTAACATCAAACTTACCCTTTTGACAATATTGTTAGAACTGTTCATATATCTTGATATTTTAATCTACAAAAATCATTTTATTATGTTTTATTCAAATATTAATTATTAGAAACAATGCTTTCCATAATTATTTATAGGAGTGGTCGCATTCTAATTTGTCCAATGGATTCTTACAGTAAGTTAGATAATCTTGTAAAACTACTAGTATTGATTTGTCAAGTGTATATAAAGCATAAAAGTCCCATTCTCTTCCCTCACCAAACCACCTTTCCCTCCCTTTCCCAATGATAGACCAAATAATTAGGTATATTTAGATGCTTTTGCACGCTAAACAAACCAATATTAAGTCACATGAAAACAATGCAACCTACCAAATATGCAACTTTACTGTTTGCATTCCTCCTCTTTTTTACCGCTAATGCCCAAGAACTCACCAAAGTTTCACCCGAAGAAGTTGGCATGTCTTCCGAACGTTTGGGAATTTTATCCCAAACCTTTCAGGATTATATTGATGGGGATGAATTATCGGGGGCCACAATTCTTGTAGCTCGAAAAGGCAAGATTGCCTATTTTGAATCCTTCGGAAAGAATGATCTCGAGAACAATATACCCATGACCAATAGTTCCATGTTCAGAATAGCCTCCCAAACAAAGGCCATTGTAAGTGTTGGCATCATGATGCTGCAAGAGCAAGGCAAACTATTGATCACCGACCCGGTTGGCAAGTACATTCCCGCCTTTATGGAGACAACGGTTGCCGTAAGCAAGGATGATGGTTCTTACGACATTGTAAAAGCGAACAGACCCATTACCATCCGCGATTTACTGACACACACTTCCGGGGTTTCGTATGGAGAGGGAACCGCGGCCGATCTTTGGGAAAAAGCAAAAATACAAGGATGGTATTTCGCCGACCGGGAAGAGCCCATATTGGCCACGGTTACCCGAATGGCCGGATTGCCTTTTGAGTCACAGCCCGGGGAACGATTTGTTTATGGTTATAATACCGATATTCTTGGTGCTTTGATCGAGGTGGTCTCGGGAAAGACCTTGGATGTTTTTTTACAAGAAAATATTCTTGGTCCATTGGGCATGGACGATACTCATTTTTACCTACCCGAAGCCAAAAAAGAACGTTTGGCCGTAGTGTATTCCCCTTCGGAAAATGGTTTGGAACCTGCGCCCAATCCCGGGGGCATGGTTGGGCAAGGTGCTTACGTAGAAGGCCCTCGAAAGAGTTTTTCCGGTGGAGCTGGATTGTTGAGTACCTCGATGGACTACGCCAAATTCCTGCAAATGATGCTCAACAAAGGAACTTTTAACGGAAAACGTATTATTTCTCCCAAAACAGTTGAACTCATGACGGTAAACCATCTGGGAAAAGCCACCTTTCCTTGGGTTGGGGGTACTGGGTTTGGCTTGGGCTTTTCCGTAGTTGAGGATTTGGGAGATAGGGGCACACTGGGTTCCGTTGGTGAATATGGATGGGGCGGTGCCTACCATTCCTCCTATTGGGTAGACCCAAAAGAAGAATTGGTTGTGGTTTATTTCACCCAATTGA
The DNA here is from genome assembly GCF_056857735.1 of Flagellimonas sp. L-11. Classification (NCBI taxonomy): domain Bacteria; kingdom Pseudomonadati; phylum Bacteroidota; class Flavobacteriia; order Flavobacteriales; family Flavobacteriaceae; genus Flagellimonas; species Flagellimonas sp. L-11. The sequence goes on along the minus strand of NZ_JBSXNR010000036.1, from coordinate 55,898 downwards.
TTCCCTCGGGAGATATTGATGATCATGGAAAATTAAGGGCTTTAATCTATCAGGCATTGGTGGACTAAAAGAACTTTTTTTCCGGTTCCCTCGTTCAAAAGCCCCATTGACTCATTGGTGGTTTACTTCGGTTCTTTTTCAAAGTAGTTTAGAGTTGGGATGAGCCCACTACTATTAACTATGCCTTTTTAGGCCAAAACTTTGAAATTATGGAACCAAAAAAAAATCCACAACTTGATGTAAGACGAAACAGCCTACTCTACTTTTTTGTAGGGATGACCTTGGTACTTTTGATGGCTTATTTAGCCCTGGAATGGAAAACATATTATCCAGATGATGCTTGGGAGGTAAGTGATCTAAAAGTCGATGAGGATTTGATTGAAGACGCAACCATCCTCAAACTTAAAATTCCGGAGCCTCCCAAACCCAAGATCAAAACACCACCTGTAATTGATATTGTAGAGGATGATAAAGATATAGAGGAAACAGTAATTGAGGCCATAGAACCTGACCAGAATACAGAGATTACAGCTATTGAAAGCATTGATGTTGCAGAGGAAGAAATCACAGAAGAAATTCCGATTGTTTTGGTAGAAAACGCACCTATTTTCCCAGGTTGCGAGAATGAGAAAACTGAAGAAAACAAAAGAGAATGTTTTCAAGAAATGGTTCAAAGGCACATTAGAAAGAACTTCCGTTACCCTGATCCTGCTAAAGAAATGGGGTTACAAGGCCGTGTAAGTATTATGTTCACCATTGAAAAGGATGGAAGTATTGATAATGTTCGACTTCGTGGACCCCATAAATCTCTGGAAGAAGAAGCTGCCCGAATTATTTCAAAATTACCAACTATGAAGCCAGGACAACAGAGGGGTATCCCTGTTAAGGTTTCATACTCTCTTCCCATTACCTTTAAATTAAACTAATCCATCTCGACTGCGTTCAATGGTGACAGCATAAAAAAACCACGCCGATGGCGTGGTTTTTCCAGCTTTGCTATAAAGCGCGAGCTAATCCTTTGCCTAGGCACTCTTATATGCTTGTATCTTTTTTTCCAGTTCTTCCTTACTGTCGGCCACAAGCTCTTTGGTTTCTTCCACCACTTCCCCATTTACATTTGAGGAGGAAGTCACAACAGCTTTGTAAGCTCCGTCTTCAGTATTGCTTACCTCTATTCGGATTTGTTTTTCAACAGCCTTTGTTTCTTTCATTCCCTCTTCCGTAATGGCAATCATAGTACCATCTTCTTTAAGAAAGCCTACCTCGTCCGCAGGTGCAGGGTTTACCAAACTAGGTGCGATCACCAAGGCCACGACTGACATCAATTTGAGTAGAATATTTAAGGAAGGACCCGAAGTATCCTTAAAAGGATCTCCGACGGTATCCCCTACAACGGCTGCCTTATGTGCATCGCTACCCTTTCGGCCTTCACTTTCTATGGTTTTTTTGGCATTGTCCCAAGCACCTCCGGCATTGGATTGGAATATGGCCATTAAAACTCCAGCGGTGGTTACACCTGCCAAAAGGCCTCCCAACATCTCTGCCCCACCGATAAAACCTACGGCAACCGGTACGGCGATCGCCAACAATCCCGGCAATACCATTTCTTTAATGGATGCCTGTGTTGAAATGGCCACACACTTTTGATATTCTGCTTTACCATCGGCCGCTTCAAAAATCTCCATATCCTCTTTACTGGCTTTGGAAAGGTCAGAATCATATTTGCGCATTACTGCCAAGGCAGCTTTCAATTCAGGTATATCCTTAAACTGACGGCGCACTTCCTCGATCATGGACATGGCAGCTCTACCTACCGCATTCATGGAAAGTGCGGAGAACACAAACGGAAGCATACCTCCCACCAAGAGTCCCGCCATAATATCAGGCTGTGACACATCAATGGATGTAACACCGGCTGTTTTCATAAAGGCTGCGAAAAGTGCAAGTGCTGTCAATGCAGCAGACGCTATGGCAAAACCTTTACCAATGGCAGCCGTTGTATTTCCAACTGCGTCCAATTTATCGGTCCTTTCACGGACTTCCCCAGGTAGTTCTGCCATTTCCGCAATACCTCCTGCATTATCCGAGATAGGTCCATAAGCATCAACTGCAAGCTGAATACCCGTGTTGGCCAACATCCCTACGGCCGCAATCGCAATTCCGTAAAGGCCAGCGAAGTAGTGAGATACCAAAATCGCTGCGGCAATCAAAATAATTGGGATGGCCGTGGACATCATTCCCACACCAAGACCTGCAATAATATTCGTTGCAGACCCTGTTTCGGATTGACGCACTATGGAGTTAACGGGTTTTTTGCCTGTTCCTGTATAGTATTCGGTAACCTTACCTACCAAAAGTCCGGCAACAAGTCCAGCGATGGTCGCCCAGAAAACGCCCATAGCCGTAAACTCTTTCCCGCCTTCTACCCAAGATTCGGGCAACATGGCGTTGATGATAAAATAAGAGGCAATCAACATTAAACCAGCTGATCCAAATTCTCCCACATTTAATGCGGTTTGCGGGTTTCCGCCATCTTTCACCCGAACAAAGAATGTCCCAATGATCGACATTATAATTCCTACGGCAGCCAAAGCCAACGGCAAATACACCGCGCCAAGGCCATCAAAAGCAGCTTGAAATTCCGGCAATCCAGCAAAAACAGCACCCAAAACCATAGTACCGATTATGGAACCCACGTAAGACTCAAAAAGGTCGGCACCCATTCCGGCCACATCCCCAACATTATCCCCTACGTTATCCGCAATGGTTGCAGGGTTCAATGGGTGATCTTCAGGTATTCCTGCTTCCACTTTACCTACCAAATCGGCCCCAACATCGGCAGCTTTGGTGTAAATACCCCCGCCTACACGGGCAAAAAGTGCTATGGAAGATGCGCCAAGGGAGAAACCGGAGAGTACATTTAAAATCTCGGCAAGTTCCCAGCCTTGTCCGCTGTAAATCATAAACAGACCGCTCAATCCCAAAACACCAAGTCCTACCACACCAAGCCCCATAACAGCTCCACCGGCAAACGCCACTTCAAGGGCCTTGCCAAGGGAGGTTCTTGCAGCATTGGTGGTTCTTACATTGGCCTTGGTCGCGACTTTCATACCGATAAATCCGGCCAAAGCGGAACAGATGGCCCCTACAATAAAGGAAACGGCCACCATGCCGTTGGAGCCTGTTTCGTTGCTTCCCTTGAAGAAGAGCAAAACGGCCACACAGACCACAAAGATGCTCAGTATTTTATACTCGGCCTTTAAGAATGACATTGCTCCATCGGCAATGTTCTTTGCAATCCTTGCCATTTTCTCGTCCCCGACCTCTTGTTTAGAAATCCATACATTCTTGATGAATACATACAGAAGGGCCAAGACACCGAATACAGGCAAAAATTTTACGATTAAATCCATAGGTTAGATTATTTAGAAATTTTTAATGCCAGCTAATGTAGTAAAATACGAAGTAATAAAAAAAATGCGCCTTTAATTATTAAAAGCGCATTTTTTTAAAGTTATATTTAGGTAATTTATATTGTGTAAGCCCGTCTTTTTTTGTGGTCGCTATCTTCGTAGCGTTGTACGCACTCATGGTAGATTTTAACGGCCTCGTCGACGTCTCCCCATCCTCCGGTGTCTACCTTCTTCTCTTCCAAATCTTTATACACTTGGAAGAAGTGCTCAATCTCCTTTAATCGATGTGGGTTCAATTCACTTATGTCGTCCCTTTTGCTCCAAATCGGGTCGGAAACCGGAACACAGATAATTTTTTCATCCGGACCTTTTTCATCGGTCATGTGAAAAACCCCGACAGGTTTCACCTCGATCACCACCATCGGGTAGGTAGGCTCGGTACACAGGACCAATACATCCAAGGGATCACCATCCAAGGCCAAGGTTTCTGGAATAAACCCGTAATCGCCCGGATACATCATTGAGGAAAAAAGGGTTCTATCAAATCGAATTTTGTTGAGGGTAAAATCGTATTCGTACTTGTTTCTGCTACCTTTGGGTATTTCTACCAGTACATCAAAGGTAATACGTGGTTTTTTTGACATGTTAGTGATAAATTTATTGTGCAAAAATAACCAGTATAACTGGAATAGGGCGTATAAATTGGCTGTTTCGTATTAAATAAAAGAATTTAACAATCAAAGAGGCAGAGCCGAAGATGTATTTTACTTGCTTATTTTCACCCCTTAGATCAAAAGCCAAAATTCCGCTATTTTGGATTCCTGTTTTCAAGGGAATGAAAATTTCAGTAAAACCCAAAGGGCCGCATTTGATCAAAAGCTAAATCCGAAGGTTCCGGTTATCCCAAATGCCCTTGCATCTGGATTATCGAGGTAGTTTCCTCTAAAATTAAAGTCAATCCGAAGTATTTTAAAAATGTTTCCCACACCAAGTGAATATTCCCAATACACTTGGTCCTCCGGTGCCATTAAGGGAATATTGGTCGGGGCACTCAAAGCTATGTTTTCTTGGGACAATTGCCCCCAAGCACCTCGAACCCCTACAATTTCCCTAAGGTTGAGTTTACGCAATAACGGAATACGCGAGAACAACCTACCATTGAAGTTGTGTTCCAGGTGCACCGTGGCATAGGTATCGGTAACAAACTCGTAGAAATCCAGATTGGGGAATACATTGTACAGTGAAAATAGCGTCTGGTTGCCCGGGATTACACTCAACAGCCCCAAAGGCACTTCCCCAAAAGTCTTTCCCAGTTCCACACTACTGGTCAACCTGCCAAAACCTCCTATCTGCCATGGCTGTTGGTAAGAGAATTGGATTTTCCCATAATCAAAATCACTTTCCAAAAATCCATCCACACCCTTGGTGTATTTAAGGACCAAGGTACTGTAATCATCATTGATGCTGGAGCGTTCCACTCCGTAACCAATGGTACGCTTGCCCGGTGTATAGATCAAGGTGGTGTTAAGATCGAACTGTTTTATTTCGGATGAAATGCCCGTGGGTGAAGCCTGGTCCACATAATCCAGACTAAATGCGTCGGGTAAAGCGGATCTCAAGGTCCTAAAGGAACCGCCCACATTGATCTTGAAGTTTTTAACGGGCTCCATCTCCACGTTCAGGGTAGATAGGTTAATGTTCGTTAAACGGTCGTTGGAACCTACGGTAACCAAAGAGGATGAGGCTATACTTCTTCCCATTACATCATTGGTACTAGTAAGACTAAGCCCCAATTGCTCAATGTCCCTTCGATTTCCCCCAGATACAATCAGCCGATTTTTTCTATCGAGCAAAAACTTGCCCGAAAACCCGTGCTTAATTTTTTTATCATCAAAACCATAGGCCATGTACCCTTCCAAACGCCACATATCATTCTGTCCAAAATAGGTCCGTGCACCGGCCCGCATACGAATACCTTCGGCATCATTATAACCAAAGGTGCTGTAGATATCCCCAATATCGATGTTCCATTTATCTATTTCGATATATCCAGAACCCAAAATACTTACGATATCGTAGTATGTTCTGAACTTGGGAACGGTTTTTAAGGTATCCAGCAGTTTAAAGATTCCCGACTCGTCCTCGTTCAAACTTTCCAAACGGGCATTTTTCCAGAAAATACTGTCCTGCGAGAAAACCCTTGGATCGTAGGGGTCGGCAACTGCCTTGTAAAAATCTCCGGAACGTGGGTTATCAAAGTTATAATTATCAAAAACCGTGGTACGCTTGCCGTACACCCCCCGTGATTCCTCTTTTTTTGAAAAGCTAAAATCGCTCAGCATGTAATCCCGCTTCAAGAGAAAAACCGAATCGCTGACCACCTCAAAATCCTGCTCTATATAAATTTCCTTTACCCAGTTGATGTTGGCACTTTTGGTGACCTGCATGTTAATTTTTTTGATGGCAAAGGTGGTATCGTTCACCCAAAAGTCTCCTTTAAAGGTGAGTTCGTTCTTACGCCTCGGGTAATAAATAATATTATAGCACCATTTATTGTCAATAAAGGTACTGTCGGACAACACGTAATTGTACACATCAACTCCGGTTTTGGACAATGGGCTGGTAAAGCTTTTATCAAAAAATTTGAGATAGTTATCGTAAATGTCGTAGTCGGAGTATAAATCCTCCACAAAGGCGGTTATGGCCTGATTACCACTAAAACCTGAGCTTTTGTTTCCCAGAACATCTTCTTTCTCCCTATCCATTACATTGTCGCCATAGACTTTGGAAAAAGTTTCGTTGAGAAACATGGGCAAATAGGTTTTTCCCGTGATTCGGGATGTATCCAAATCCTCGAACATAAACTCCAGCCCTTTGAAGAGTTTACTTTTGATCAAGGCACTGTCGATGGTATTGAGGTCAAACTCAATTTTTTCATATTTATCGTACTGGTACTGTTTGAACTTGCGCACCCCGTTCTCCCGTTTTTTGGACCAGATCTTTCTTAAAATATCGATTGCCGGATTATTCTTTTTGGATTGTTTCCCTGTATACACGATCACTTCCCGAAGCTGCTCCGCAGATTCAGTGAGTATGATCTCCATGCCGTAGTTCACCTTTTGTTCCAAGGGAATCTCCTTGGTCTCATAACCAATAAAAGATACTTTGATGGACTCATACGTTTCGTCAGACTCCATATAAAAGCGCCCGTTATCGTTGGTTATGGTTCCTTCAGAAGAATTGGTGAATATAATATTGGCAAAGGCAATGGGTATACCTGCATCGTCAGTAACAACGCCTTCAATCTTGGTTTGTGCGGTAACGCAAGTGATAAAAATCAGAAAAAAGACGGAAAGGAATCTTTTCATAGGCAGATATAAGGGACAATGGAGAAAAGCATTAGAGCATATCCCCAATTAACTTAGGTCAAATTTGGTTCAAAGTAATTTGTAATCAAAAAATATTCCCTAAAAAAAAGCCCCGTCAACAAAGTTGACAGGGCTAATATACCTTAAAATATGATTCTACAGCTTATATAGCACTTTCTTAACAGCCTTTATGACATCTTCGTGATTGGGCAACCACTCGGCCAAAAGCACTGGAGAATAAGGTGCTGGGGTATCTGCTGTGTTCAGTTTTACGATGGGGGCATCCAAATAATCGAATGCTTTGTCCTGAACGTGATAGATAATTTCGGTAGCCACATTGCCAAAGGGCCATGCTTCTTCCAAGATTACCATTCTGTTGGTTTTCTTTACGGATTTAAGAATGGTATCGTGGTCCATGGGACGCACTGTCCTTAAATCTATGATTTCACAACTGATACCTTCCTTTTCCAATTCATCAGCAGCTTTGTAAGCTTCTTTGATGATTTTTCCAAAGGAAACAATAGTCACGTCGGTACCTTCCCTTTTAATATCCGCAACACCTAAAGGAGTTGTATACTCCCCTTCGGGCACCTCTCCTTTATCGCCATACATTTGTTCGGATTCCATAAAAATCACGGGGTCGTCATCGCGAATGGCAGCCTTCAACAATCCCTTCGCATCGGCTGGGTTCGAAGGAACCACAACCTTAAGCCCGGGAGTATTGGCATACCAACTTTCAAAAGCTTGGGAGTGTGTGGCTCCCAACTGTCCCGCAGAAGCCGTTGGCCCCCTAAATACGATCGGGCAATTGAACTGACCTCCGGACATTTGTCGGATTTTGGCAGCATTGTTTATTATTTGATCAATTCCCACCAAGGAGAAATTGAAGGTCATAAATTCTATAATGGGCCTGTTGCCGTTCATTGCAGAACCTACGCCGATTCCGGCAAAACCAAGTTCTGAAATCGGGGTATCGATTACCCGCTCCGGTCCGAATTCATCCAACATGCCTTTGGAAGCTTTGTAAGCACCATTGTACTCGGCTACTTCCTCGCCCATTAAATAAATGGTATCATCCCTTCTCATTTCCTCGGACATAGCCTCGGCTATTGCCTCCCTAAACTGTAATGTTTTCATTAAATCGTACTAAATATTTATAGTCTGCTTAAAAACGCAAGCAAAAATAGCAAAAACTACCCGAAATTTGCTTGGGGAGAATCCAAAAAAAGAACAAAATTTATTATGCATGCATAATAAATTTAAGATTTTATACCTATATTTGAATCGATAAACCTTAAGTATATATGAAGATTTTAGTTTGCATAAGCAACGTACCGGATACAACTTCCAAAATCAATTTTACGGAAGGCGATACCAAGTTTGACACAAACGGGGTTCAATTTGTTATTAATCCAAATGATGAGTTTGGACTTACCCGAGCCATGTGGTTCAAGGAAAAGCAAGGTGCAACGGTTCATGTGGCCAATGTTGGCGGGGCCCAAACCGAGCCTACCATTAGAAAAGCTTTGGCCATTGGTGCCGACGAAGCCATTCGGGTCAATGCCGAACCAACCGATGGCTTTTTTGTGGCCCAGCAGTTGGCCGAAGTGGTCAAAAATGGAGAATACGACCTAATTATTGCCGGTAGGGAATCCATTGACTATAACGGGGGCATGGTCCCTGGAATACTAGCCACTTTGTTGGATATAAACTTTGTGAACACATGTATAGGTTTGGAAATTGAAGGAAATACCGCAACCGCAATTCGCGAAATTGATGGAGGTAAGGAAAAAATAAGCACTTCCCTCCCATTGGTTATCGGTGGACAAAAAGGACTGGTTGGGGAAAGTGACCTTCGTATTCCCAATATGAGAGGTATTATGATGGCACGCAAAAAAGCATTGAAGGTGGTTGAACCCATTGATGCCTCACAACCTACACAAGACCAAAAATTTGAAAAACCCGCTGCCAAAGGACCCGTTAAATTGGTCGATGCAGGCAACGTAGGGGAATTGGTCGAATTGCTGCACAACGAAGCTAAAGTGATTTAAATAAAATCCGAAAAACCCTGCCTGCCGCTGGCGGGCCAGTTCCAAAAATATCTTGGGATTTGGGGTTTGAATATTGAAATTTTAAAAAAATTATGTCAGTACTAGTATATACAGAATCCCTCAAGGGAAAATTCAAAAAAAATGCCTTCGAAGTAGCTTCTTATGCACATAAAGTGGCCCAGGACTTGGGCACAACCGTCACAGCGGTCTCTTTTAATGCCGAGGACGATGCCTCATTGGGAGCCTACGGAGTTTCCAAGGTTTTAAAAGTCAGCGATGATTCATTGGCAACCTTCAATGCCAAAGCCTACGCTGATGTATTGGCCCAAGCTGCTAAAGCAGAAGATGCCAAGGTAATTATATTGGGTTCCAGCGCGGACAGCAAATTCTTGGCACCCATCCTAACAGCAAAATTATCTGCCGGTTATGTGCCCAATGTAGTGGCCGCACCCGAGAGCACTTCGCCATTTGTGGTAAAGCGAACCGCTTTCAGTAACAAAGGGTTTGCCATGACGGAGGTTTCTTCCGATATCAAGGTAATCGGGGTTTCCAGCAACGCTTTTGGAGTGGTGGAAAATAATGTTTCCGCCTCCGTTGAAGATTTTGCACCAACCTTGGGCGACAACGCCTTTGCTGTTAAATCCGTAGAAGTGGATAGGATAGTTGGAAAAGCAACCATTGCCGATGCCGATATTGTGGTCTCAGGGGGTCGTGGGCTCAAAGGACCTGAAAATTGGGGCATGATCGAAGAATTGGCCGATGTTTTGGGAGCTGCCACAGCATGCTCCAAACCGGTTTCCGATATGGGGTGGCGTCCGCACAGCGAGCACGTGGGACAAACAGGAAAACCGGTAGCAAGTAATCTTTACATTGCCATCGGTATCTCTGGAGCTATCCAGCATTTGGCAGGAGTAAGTGCTTCAAAAGTAAAAGTAGTCATCAACAACGACCCCGAGGCACCCTTCTTCAAGGCCGCGGATTATGGAATAGTTGGGGATGCCTTCGAGGTAGTGCCCGAACTCGTCGAAAAATTAAAGGAATTTAAAGCCCAAAACGCTTAATTTTTGTTAATTTGCCCATTGCAAGGGGCTGTTCAGATAACTGGTAAAGCCACTTATTTGAGCGGCCCTTTTGCTTTAGGAGGAGATATATGAGTTTAGTACGATTAAAGATCAAGGGAATATCATACAGCCAAACACAGAATGGCGCGTACGCCCTTATTTTAAATGAAGAAGAGGGAGACCGAAAACTCCCCATTGTTATAGGCGCATTTGAAGCACAGTCCATTGCCATTGCATTGGAGAAAGAGATAAAACCGCCCAGACCCTTGACCCACGATTTGTTCAAGAACTTTGCGGACAGGTTTCAAATTGTGATTAAGCAGGTAATCATCCACAAATTGGTGGACGGGGTATTTTATTCCAGTATTATTTGCGAGCGCGACGACAATGAGGAGATTATCGATGCACGAACCAGTGATGCCATTGCGCTTGCACTCAGGTTCAACGCTCCTATTTTTACTTACAAGACCATTTTGGACAAGGCAGGAATCTTCCTAAAATTCTCTTCCAAAGAAAAAGAGGAGGGTGAGGACGATAGCATTATGGTCGATGAAATCCTTCAAGAAGGGGAAGCCGTAGAGATCGAATCTGGTTCCGACACCCATGGATACAGAGAAATGTCCCTTCAAGAACTCCATAAAGAATTAGATAAGGCAGTAGCCAGCGAAGACTACGAAAAGGCTGCCAAATTGAGGGATGAAATTTCCAAGCGCAAATAAACCACCAACGTACATGGCGAAAAAGACCCAAAGTTTACTGATACTTTTATTCCTTTGTTCGGTCGCTTTCGGCCAAAATTCGTTGCCAGCAGATTCACTTAACATTGCCATTGGCTCCACTATTACAGATAGCGTAGCCCAACAGGAAGCCTCAGAAATCATACCCAACCAAGGGTTTACCATTACCACTTTGTTGCGTGGTGCTTTGGGTATGGCAGCGCTCATCTTTATTTCATTTTTGTTCAGTTCCAACCGAAAAGCCATTAATTGGAAAACGGTGGGTATAGGCCTATCCCTTCAAATATTGATAGCCATTGGGGTATTAAAGGTTCGCTTTATACAATACCTATTTGATCAAGTCGGTAACATTTTTGTAAACATTTTGGACTTTACCCGCGCAGGAAGCCAGTTCCTGTTCGAAGGGCTCGTCGTGGACATGGACACCTTCGGTTATATTTTTGCCTTTCAAGTATTGCCCACCATCATATTCTTCTCAGCCCTAACATCTGTCCTATATTACTTGGGAGTGATTCAGGTAGTGGTAAAATGGATGGCATGGCTGCTTTCAAAAAGTTTGGGCATTTCTGGAGCGGAAAGCCTTTCCGTGGCAGGTAACATTTTTTTGGGTCAGACCGAGGCCCCGTTGCTCATCAAGGCCTACTTGGAAAAAATGAACAAGTCCGAAATCCTTTTGGTGATGATCGGCGGCATGGCCACCGTGGCCGGAGCCGTTTTGGCCGCTTATATTGGGTTTTTAGGGGGCGACGACCCCGAACTTCGCCTGGTATTCGCCAAGCACCTTTTGGCCGCATCGGTAATGGCTGCACCCGGCGCCATTGTCATTTCAAAAATATTATATCCCCAAACGGAAAAAGTAAATACCGATGTTGAGGTTTCCTCCGAAAAGATTGGCGCAAACATCTTGGATGCCATTGCCAACGGAACTACCGAAGGCTTAAAGCTGGCTTTGAACGTTGGGGCCATGCTCTTGGTTTTTGTGGCCTTTATCGCCATGATCAACGGTATTTTGGGTTGGGTCGGTGACATAACCACCTTTAATAATTGGATTGCCGCCAATTCCCCCTATACAGAATTTTCATTGGAGGCCATTCTAGGAACCGTCTTTGCACCGCTTATGTGGTTGATTGGAGTCGCCAACGAAGATATTATGCTCATGGGACAGTTGCTTGGAATAAAATTGGCCGCAAGCGAATTTGTCGGATACATTCAACTGGCCGATCTTAAAAATGTGGCGAGCGGTGTACACTTCACTTACAACAAATCCGTGATCATGGCCACGTATATGCTCTGTGGTTTTGCGAACTTCGCATCCATCGGCATTCAAATTGGTGGTATTGGTTCTTTGGCCCCGGGTCAGCGCAAGGTACTGTCCTCTTTTGGGATGAAAGCTGTTTTGGGCGGCTCCCTAGCTTCCTTGCTTTCCGCTACCATTGCCGGGATGATTTTGGGATAATTTGATTGAAGAATAGAGCGTCAGTTCGAGTTTTTTCAAAGAAAAAGCACCTACCTACCGGAAGGCAGGTCGAGAACAAGCGTTAGATAAATGGAAAACCGGCTCTCGATACAATTTTTCTACGTTTGCACTCGAAAAATCACTCGAGTTGACATATTTCGCACCAACTGCTTTACACACATCCTTCATATTTTATCATCAACCACCCCATCTCAATGACCTCAAACCAGTTAATAAACTTTTCATAAGTCTTTTGGGTTTTAGTTTCAAAAACCTACCCATTAGCGTAATTTCGATGGATTGATTTTTTGTCACATCAGGGCTGTCACCCTGAGCGCAGTCGAAGGGGTAGTCGAGATATCTTGGATTTCTCCTCATTTCATTCGTTCGAAATGACATAAGAAAACAGTCAAAAAATATAAAAAGACGTCAGTTTGAGTGAAATTCTGAAAATGGATTTTGTACCGAAAACTGATTTCTCGATACAATTTTCCGCTAGCGGAAAACCACTCGAAATGACATTATTAACGGAACAGACAGCATGAAACAATACCACGACCTTCTTAAATACGTATTGGAGCACGGGAACCAAAAAGGCGACCGTACTGGAACAGGAACCTTGAGCGTTTTTGGCTACCAGATGCGGTTTGACCTCTCCGAGGGCTTTCCCATGGTGACCACCAAAAAATTGCACCTCAAATCCATTATTCACGAACTTTTGTGGTTTTTAAAGGGGGATACCAATGTCGCCTATCTGCAAGAGAACGGCGTGCGTATTTGGAACGAGTGGGCCGATGAAAACGGTGATTTGGGCCCTGTCTACGGGCACCAATGGCGCAATTGGAACAGCGAGGAAATTGACCAGATCAAGGAAGTGGTCGAGACTTTGAAGAACAATCCCAATAGCCGCAGAATGTTGGTTTCCGCCTGGAACCCCAGCGTTATGCCCGATACTTCGGTCTCGTTTGCGGAAAATGTGGCCAACGGTAAAGCTGCCCTCCCTCCTTGCCATGCTTTTTTCCAGTTTTATGTGGCCGATGGCAAACTTTCTTGCCAATTGTACCAGCGTAGTGCGGACATTTTTTTGGGCGTACCCTTTAATATTGCCTCCTACGCCCTGTTTACTTTAATGATGGCCCAAGTTTGTGGTTACCAGCCCGGGGAGTTTATCCACACCTTTGGTGATGCGCATATTTACAACAACCACATGGAACAGGTGGAATTGCAGTTGAGCCGAGACCCACGCCCCTTGCCCACTATGCAACTGAACCCTGAAGTAAAGGACATTTTCTCTTTTACCTTTGACGATTTTGAACTGCAGAACTACGACCCGCATCCACATATTAAGGGGGTTGTGGCGGTATAGAATTTATATGTTTTCAGAAGTCAACTTTGAACTACTCAGTGATATACAGCCCATAATGGCAAAGAAGAAACCTGTAAAACCAAAAGTTACCACTCGACCAAAAACCACTTCTAGTTTAGTGGCATTAAAAGAACAAAAAGGAATAGACAAAAAGAAAAACAAGAATAAAGGCTAACAATACTCTAAAAGACCAAATATATCCATTAGACATTCCTAAGACTAAAACCTTGTTAAGCTCTATTGATTTCTGATAACTTTCAATTTGAACTGCAAGCAATTCTTTTTCTAATTCCTCATCTTGGAAATAGTCAAAATAAGACACCAATATATCAGAAGGACTAGAACCCTTAATTTCAATTATTGTTGGCGATATGTTCTTCAACAAGAATAATACTGAGATTACACATCCACCTAAAAGGATTAAATACACATATTTTGAATCCACAACTTCTAAGTATGAAAACGAAGCTATGGACATGTAAAAACCAAAAAGGAAAATGAACGATTGGAATTTGACCTTACTGCATCAATTACATCAGCAAGATGTTTATCTGCTTCACTAAAAATAAAGCTCAATGACTCTTTGGTGTAATGCCCTGTGTTTATGTGCTCCATATTTGTAAATTTAGAGAATTGTATCTAACAATAACATTACGCAAAAACATAAACTTTTATGAAACCCACCATCATCACTTTATTTACCGCACTATTATTTGCCAGCTGTGGCGAAGAGCCCAAAAAACAAAACCACGCTAGCGCGAGCCTCTTGGCTCGTACCGGGCACAAGTAATCAATATGTTAAGTAAATGGAACGACGTGACGCCTGCCTGCCGACAAAGGCAGGCCCGCAACAACAATAGGGAACCGATTAAAATTGTATCTTTGAGATAAACCATAATGTTATGGATTTAAAAGCTTCTAAGTTAGAATTGATTCAGGCTATATTGAAAATTGATAATGAAAGTATTATCGAAAAAATGACCAATATGCTCCGAAAAGAGCAAGGGGATTTTTGGAATGAACTGTCCACAGAACAACAACAAGAGATAAAAAAAGGGTTAGCGGAACTCGATGAAGGAAAAAGAGTTTCATACAATTCCTTTGTAAAGAAAATCTCTTGATGGAAGTATTTTTATCCGAGCTTGCTGAATCAAAACTTTTAAAACTAAATGATTATCTTATTGAAAAGTGGGGAGTCAAAGCAAGAGATAGATTCTTTCAAAAACTCGATCAAAAGATTTCCCAAATCTAGTCACAACCTGAAAGCTGCCCACAATCAACCGAATTGAAGGGACTTTACAAATGTGTAGTCACAAAACAATCTACATTTTTCTATCGCATCCTATCGAAAACAAATGAAATTGAAATTGTTACCGTTTTTGACACCAGACAAAACCCTGACTCTTTAAAAGCAGACATTAAACAATAACCCCTAGCTAGCGCGAGCCTCATGGCTCGTACCAATCACTACTTTTCAAAACCCCACTTACCTCCTGCAACGCCGCTGCCACATCTTGAATTTCCCTTCGGGAAAAGGTGTCCTCCTCCAAATAAAACAGCATGACCATACCTAAGTCCAAAACTTCAGCCAGTTCAGCAGGAGAAGCATAGGCATCTTTAAACAATTCCAAAAAATTTCTGCCATTTTGGGTCATGACTCAAAAGTAAACATCCAGAACAGGTGAAGCGTCATAATAAATTATGACCGTGGCATCTTTAATATTTCAGTATAAAGCACAGGTTCTAAAATATCAATATCATAAATTTGTAACATGTAATCCAGTTAACAGACACCTCACTATGGCAAGCTATAAATTAATTTCTAAAATCATTCACATGAAAACCACCGCTATCACCCTATTTGCCGCATTGTTATTTGCCAGTTGCGGCGAGCAACCCAAAAAAGAAACCACCGAAAAACAGGAAGAAGAAACTGTGAAAGAAACCGAAAAAGCAGCAGCACCGCAATTACGCCACGTAGTATTGTTCAAATTTAAAGAGACTTCGTCCGAGGAGGATGTTAGACAAGTGGAAGAGGCATTCAATGCCCTACCTTCAAAAATTTCGGAAATAAAAGGATACGAATGGGGCACCAACAACAGCCCAGAGAATTTAAACAAAGGACTTACGCACTGTTTCTTTTTAACTTTTGATAGCGAAGCGGACCGAGACACCTATCTCACCCACCCCGACCATGTAGCGTTTGGCGATATTGCAGGCCCACATATTGCTGATGTAACCGTTGTGGATTATTGGGCGAAGTAATTTAAAAGATACTGGATTTGAGTCAGCACAGCCATGGCGATGACATTTCGTCCTTTAATTGATGTAGCAACAATGAAATATTTCTTCGCCTACCTTTTTTGTGTTCTTCTCGGTCCAACCCAACTCTTATTTGGTCAAGACGGAAACACTATTGAACTTGGCAACACTTTATCGATACATTCACAGATCCTCAATGAAGATCGCAAACTCTTAGTAAGTTTACCCGATTCTTATCAAGACCCATCCAAAGCCAATTCAACTTATCCGATAATTATTTTATTGGATGGGTTTGTTCACTTTAAAACCACTTCCGCCATTGTAGGTTTTATGGGTTCACGTACCAATCGAAACTATTTGATGCCAGAAACTATTGTGGTTGCTATAGAAAATGTAGACCGCGAAAGGGATTTTACAGTTACCAAACTAAAGACCAAACGGCCAAACACGATGGGCGGAGGCAAAAATTTCCTCAATTTTATTGAAAAAGAATTGATTCCGTTCTTGGATGACAAATACCGAACAACTTCACACCGAACCTTAATCGGCCATTCCCTTGGAGGTTTGTTGACCATTAACGCCTATTTGGACGAAAACAAGCTGTTTGACACCTATTTAGCCATAGACCCCAGCATTTGGTGGGACCAAACTGTTATGCTTGAAAAAGTAAGGACAACAACACAGACCTCTATCGGCAAAAAATTGTATTTAGCGACCGCAAACCAAGGAAAAGCCAATTATGAGCGAAACAAAAAGCGACATGATAGCTTCATAGCGTTTTTGCAGGAGCGTTGGGGTGAAAAACTAAAGATAAAGCAGGACTATTTTGAAAAAGAGGACCATCGTTCTGTTCCACTTCCAGCAATTTACGAAGGGTTAAAATATTTAAACAAAATAGTTGGGCAATAAGAGAAGTCCTATACATGCAATTATAAGCAACCCATGTACCACGTGACAGTCTTATAAAAAAACGGTTATGCTATGAAAAAGCTATTTTCCATATTGTCCGTGCTGGTTATTGGATGTTCTTCAGAAGATAGTGATGCCGAGGTATACATTCGACAATCCAATGTCAGTGCCTACCATTATCAAAATATAACCGTGAACACTTAGACTGGGCCTTTGGACTATGACAACCTAGATTCTGGAGAGATTTCGAAATACAAAGTGGTCACAAAAGCCTATGGTCATGCCTTTGTTGAACTGGAAATAGCTGAAGAAACATACACGATTCAACCTATAGACTATGTTGGTGAATCAACCTTAAGCAGCGGTTATTATACCTATCAAATCGATACCAATGATACTACAGAATAATATGGCCGACTCAGTATTTCTTTGGTAGAGGATTGATTACAGAGTAACATCGAATTCCAAAAACGGTCAATTCGAAATTCCGTAGGAGTTTTATCTTTCTGCCGGCAAAGGCAGGTATCGAGAATCGGTTTTGTTGGGTTAGATATTCCAGTTCCCTATACTATTTTCTTTGGTTTCGACTTCGTTCAAGCACTGAAATTTCTTTAACCAACGAATGCAACCCACAAAGTTTGACGGGTAAGTTGAGGGAAAATCACCATCAGTTTTGGGGCTAACCGATGGTGCACCCAATGTTTTATACTTCCAAAACAGCATTTTCGGTTCCAGCGTAGTCGTTCCACTGAAAACGATCGGCCTCGGAGTCGTTGGCGTAATTGCCATCGATCAAATATCTGAATTCGTAGCTATTCTCCACAGGTAGCTCAAACGTACCTTTAAAGGTTCCGTTCTTTAATTTCTTTAAGCTGCTTTTTTGGGGGTTCCACTTGTTGAAATCCCCAACTACCGCAACTGTTTTTGCCTCTTCCGCAGGAACTGAAAAAGTTACCTTGCAAACAGGCTTGCTCTTTAGGTATTGTTTCTTGATCGCCATGGTATCACTAATTTAAATTAAGGACAAAGCAACAGATAAAACCGCTTACTTACAATAAGTTACGTACGATTTATCAAATTGATAAAATGCCCCTAACAATAGGGTTACTTTTACAAAAATAAGCACTGATATTTCCTGAAAAATGATTCAGATCATTGAGGACCGCAATATTTTTGCAATGGCCTCGATTTCTTCTTCAGTATTGTAAAAATGAAAGCTTAAACGGATACCTCCTCCCCTCGCCGATGCCACTATGTTTTCTTCCTTTAATCTATTGAAGCGTTTTTCATCCCCCTTAATGTTGAAAATGGTACTGTGCTGCTTTCTTTTGGTGATGGCCGGTTCCAAAAGATCAAGATCGGAAAAGACGGACATGGCCTTTTTGGACAGTTTTTGCAATTGTACCTGCACATCTTCCTGACCAATTTCGTCCAAAAATTTAACGGCGAATTCCAAACTTCCGAAATTGAGTGAATCCAAATGGCCTGGCTCCAAAAATTTACAGAAGGTTATGCTGTTGCGTTTGGATGCATCGTTATCCACGGAACCGTTTCCTATTCCACGAAGCTCAAACTGATCCATCACTTCGTCTTTCACTAGGAAAAAGCCATTGCCATAACCGGCCAACATCCATTTATAGGCACTGGTTCCCAAGATATCGACCCCGGAATCTTTAAAATCAAAAGGTTCTGTTCCACAATATTGGGTGCCGTCGGCCAAAATCATCAGGTTGGGAAACTCTTTTTTTAGATCTTTCAGAAAATCAAAATCAATACGAACGCCATCCACCCATTGTACCAAACTGAGCGCCAGAATATCCACATCGCCCTTTTGGACCTTGGCATATATGTTTTCCTCCATGTACTCGTCCGCATCCACATAATCCCGCTTAAAATTTCGGGTCTCGAAGGGCCAATTAACGCTTGGGTAGTCTTTATTTACGAGCAATGCTTTTTTATCCTTGGGCAACCCTTCCAATAACATATTGAACCCCAAACTAAAATTGGGGACCAAGGCCACATTTTCGGGCTTGCACTTAAAAAACTTTCCGACTGTTTTCTTGATTTCGGGCATGTGGGCAAAGCCCTGCATTTTCATTTCGCTGCCACCGATCAGGTAATCGAGGTCGTGCCCTTGGCGCCATTCCATCAAATCTTCGCTCAACAGGCCTGCGGAGGCGGTATTGGCATAAACACATTGGTTAAGAACAGGGAATTTTTTTCTTAAGTTTTGCATGACGGGATTTTTGGATACAATTCAGTTATCTTTGTTGATAAAGATAGCCATTCCATGTTGTCATTTGGTAAAAAGAAGAAGTCTGAAATAGATTTGGAGCAACACGAACTTTTGGAGTATGCCCATAAACGCATCAAACAAAAGAAAAGGTTGTTCATCCACTGTGTTATTTTTTTGATCGGCAGTATTTTTATGATTCTAGCCAATAAGATCCTCAAATACGGTGGGCCTTACGATTGGTCCATTTGGATTGTTTGCGCATGGTCTTTTCTACTCACCTTGCACACCTTCAATGTTTTTGTAACCTACAAGTTTATGGGCCAAAATTGGGAACGCCAACAACGGGAACGATTGGTCAATCTTCAAAAAAAGCGCATTGGCGAAATCCAGAAAGAAATAGAAACGGACTTTCCGCTATCCAAAATCAATAAAAAAAAAGATCAATGAAGCGATTGATCATTATTGCGGCGGCGGCCGAAAACAATGCCCTGGGCAAGGACAACGACCTGGTTTGGCACTTACCGGACGATTTTAAGCGTTTTAAAAGTATGACCTCCGGGCACAAAATAATCATGGGCAGAAAGACCTTGGAGAGCTTTCCCAAACCTTTGCCCAACCGAACGCACATTGCCATTACCCGGGATGAAGATTATACACCCAAGTTCCCCTGCACCATTGTGCATTCCATTGGTGAGGCCATTGGTTTGGTGGGTGACAATGAAACGGCTTTTATTATTGGTGGTGGTAAAATTTACAAACAATCCATGGCCATTGCCACGGACATAGAGCTCACACGGGTACACGGCACTTTTGAGGCCGATGCTTTTTTTCCCGAAATTGATGGGGACCAATGGGAATTGATAAACGAGGAATATCATCCACAGGATGATAGGCACAAATATGATTTCACCTATATCACTTACACCAGAAAATAGGTTTTAAAAATCCAGATAGGAAACTTGGGCAGTCGGCCGATCAATCAAATCTTTTAGAATGTCAACATCGGCATTGGTGTAAAAGACATGTTCTGGTTCAGCCACACCGGAAAGCAGCTTATTGCGCTCCAAAACAGCTTTGGTTTGACGAGCCACTGCCTCGCCCGAATCTATAATATTGATGTGTTCCGGCAATATATCCTTAAGTACGGGCATCAAATACGGGTAATGGGTGCAACCAAGCACCAAACAATCTATGTTTTGATCGAGCATGGGCTGCAAAAAGCCCTGCAGGAGGGTTCTTATCTCTTCGGATTGAATTTTACCTGCTTCAATGAGCTCCACAAGTCCTTTGCCCTCTTGTTCCAGCACGGTAATTCCTTCGGCGAAGAGTTTGGAGGTATTATGGAACAAACTACTGGAGAGCGTTCCCTTGGTGGCCAAAACCCCCACTTTTTTGGTTTTGGTATGAAGGGCCGCAGGTTTTATCGCGGGCTCTATTCCAATAAAGGGAACATTGTAGTGGGAACGAAGATAATCTATGGCGTTTGTTGTGGCGGTATTACAGGCCACCAGAACAATTTTACAGCCTTGGCCCAGTAAATACTCGGTGTTCTTGATGCTGAGCCTTAGAATCTCTTCTTTTGACTTTTCACCATAGGGAGCATTGGCGCTATCGGCCAAGTAAATGGTTTTTTCGTTGGGAAGCATCTTCGCCACCTCTTTCCAAATGGATGTACCTCCCACTCCTGAGTCAAATATTCCTATTGGTTTTGCCATACCTAAAAATAGTCCCTAAAATTATTATCGCATAAAAAAACCGCTTTTAATAAAAGCGGTTTTTTAAATATTGTAAAATCACGGTTTAGAAACCCAATTCTTGTTTTACTTCCTGCAAAAGGTCTGGACCTTTGGCTACGATCAAGCTCAAACCTGGGCTGGCATCGATTACGTAATCATACCCTTTGGCCGCTGCCACTTTTTCGATAGCCGCTTTTGCCTTTTCAGAAATTGGAGCAAACAATTCTTGTTGCTTTTTCTGCATTTCTTGCATGGCCGCTTGCTCAGCTTCTTGAATGTTTTTTTCGAACCCTTGAAGCTCTACCGCCCTTTGCTCGTTTTCTTCCCTTGTTTTGGAAGTGGCTTCGTTCTGGTACTGGGTATACTTGTTTTGAAGCTCTGTCATGGAGCTTTGAATGTCCGCTCTGTAGGTTTCTTGTAATTTCTTCAATTCAGCTTGTGCAGCCTTCATCTCCGGCATTTCAGACAATAGTTGCTGTACATTGATGTGTGCAACCTTGCTCTGTGCATTTACAAAACCTGTAGCCGTAACAAACAATACTAGGGCTACAGCAATCCTTTTTACATTTCTCATGATTCTCAACGTTACTTTTTTGACTTTAAATTTAGTGTTTCAATATAAATTATCCTATTGAATCCTGTTGTTGTTCTTGCGCTTTTTTTCGCTCTTCCAATTTGGCTTTCCGCTGGGCTTCACGCTCTTCCAATAATTTTTTTCTTCGTGCTTCGTATGCTTTCTTTCGCTCTTCGCGTTCCTTCAATTTTTCGGCCCTTCTTTCCTCTGCTGCCTTCTCTCTTTCGTTTTGGGCCTCGGCGGCTTGCTCTTGTCTTTCCTTTAGGGCATCACTGATCTGGTCTTCCTCTTCCTGGAACTGCTCCAAGCGGCTTTGCTGCTCTTGTTTTTTGTTGGATGCACTGATTTTCCTGGTGCGCCCTATCTCCCTTAAAACCAAGTCACTGATATCGTGTCTTTTTTCGGAGTACAACATTACAACATCTGCGGATTTATCAAAAATAAAATCGTATCTTTTATTGGCGCCGATTTTTTGAACTTCGTTGAAAACCTGATCTTGAATCGGCTGTATTAAAAGTTGTTTTTGCAATACCAAATCCCCTTGCGGTCCAAAACGGTCTTGTTGGTAGTCCAACATTTCCTTTTCAAGAATTTGGATTTCCTCTTCCCGCTCTAGGATCAGTTCATCGGTCAAAAGCACTTTTTCCGCCATCAAATCTTTTTTCATTTGATCAATAACGCTTTGCTTCAGCTCAATTTCCTGTTTCCATTTTCGGGCTTTGGCGTTTAGCTGTTCGGTAGCATCCCTATACTCTTCCACATTTTCGAGGATATATTCCATATCCACGTACCCTATTCGAACTCCCCTCTGGGAGAACCCATAAAGGGAAGACATCAAAACAACTAATGACAAAAGAACTTTGGTATTCATCTTTGATTCCGCATATTACATAGAAAATATCGTGCCAAAATCACTAATTAATTTATAATGAATCATTTACAAATTAGCAATACACGATTTTCCATTGATTAAAACTGCTGCCCGATGATGAAGTGCGTTTGCCAACCACTTGGCCCAACTGATCCTGGACGGGCATCGGTATCGAAGCCGTAACCAAAATCAATCCCCAAGAGTCCGAATGCCGGCATAAATATACGTAGCCCCACTCCGGCAGATCTTTTTAACTCAAACGGATTATACTCATTAAAATTGTTGAAGGCGTTACCAGCCTCTAAAAATGAAAGGGCATAAATAGATGCTGAAGGTTTTAAGGTCAATGGGTAACGCAATTCCAATGAGAATTTATTGTAAATGGTTCCCCCATCCTGTTCCAACCTATTGGTAATGGCATTGGTACTGTACGGTGTAAGCGATTGGTTTTCGTAACCACGTAACTGCACCACGTCCCTACCATCCAAAGTAAAGTTTCCTAAACCATCTCCTCCCACATAAAAACGTTCAAAGGGAACATTTCCAATATCGTGGTTATAGGCTCCCAAAAATCCAAATTCGGCATTGGTTCGTAAAGTAAGCTTACCGACTATGGCTTGATACCAATCCCCTTTGAATTTTATCTTATAGTACTCTAACAATTTGAATCTTTCCTCTTCCATTCGCTCCAATTCCTCACGAAGTTGGTTAAACTCAAGCTGCTCTTCTGTTGTTGATGGCTCCCCAATTTCACGAAGCCTTACGTTTACATTGTCAATATCCTCTTTTAACGCTCCAAAATCCTTTCCACTGAACAGGGAATATGGAGGAGTGAACTTGGCCGTCAACTCAAAGTTGGAACCCGAAGTGGGGAAAATTCTACTGGGCCCTTGGGAACTTCTGGAAATGCCAAAGGTGTAACTTAAGGAGTTGGAGCTGCCATTACCAAAATTGAAGAGTCCACTATTGTAATCGTTAAAATCGTACAATTGATAGCTCAACGAGTGTGAAATGGTAAAGAAATCGTCCGGCCACTGTACTCTTTTGGCCAAACCGGCAGAAACACCAGTAATAGCGAAACCTCTAGATTTATCTACATCGAACCTTCCATTTTGGTTGTATTGTGTTCTAAACTGTTGTGTTCTGGAAACAGACAAATTAAACCTCACGGGTTTTTTGCCCCCCAACCACGGCTCGGAGAAATTTAAACTGTACACCCTAAAAGTCCTACTGGCCTGCAAACGCAAAGCAAATGTTTGCCCATCTCCCATGGGAACGGGTTTATAGGCTTCCTTGTTAAAAATATTCTTTAAAGAGAAGTTACTAAAGGAAAGCCCTAAGGTACCAATGAAACCACCACCACCAAAACCACCTTGAAGCTCAATTTGGCTGGAACCTGATTCCACCAGGCTATAATTTACATCAACAGTACCTGCATTGGGATCTGGATTTATAATATCCGGAACAATTTGTTCGGCATCAAAAAATCCGAGCTGGCCCAATTCCCTAATGGTCCTTACAATATTGGATTTACTATATTTTTGCCCTGGCCTTGTACGAATCTCCCTGTAGATTACGTGGTCGTTGGTCTTATCGTTACCTGAAACGGTAACGTGGTCCAAAAAGGTCTCTTTTCCCTCTATGATCCGTATTTCAAAATCGATGGTATCGTTTACAGCGGAAACCTCGACCGGGTTAATGCTTGAGAACAAATACCCATTGTTTTGGTAGAGGTTGGTCAAATCCTGTGCATCTGGGTCGGAATCGTCCGCAACGCGCTCCTTGAGCAGTACTCCATTATAGGTGTCCCCTTTTTTGATACCCAATACTTGGCTCAACATTCTATCGGTGTACACCGAGTTCCCCACGAAGTCAATATCACCAAAATAGTACTTATCGCCTTCTTCCACTTTAATGGTCAACTCAATGTTTTTCTCATCCAGTTTCACAAAAGTATCAGAGAGTACCCTTGCATCCCTATACCCTCTTTCGGCGTATGTGTCGATCAAGTTGTCAAGATCCTCCTCATAGTCCGCTTCAATGTATTTGGACTTTTTCCAAAACCGATAAAACTTTTTCTTCTTGGTGTTTTTAAGCGATTTCCTCAGCTTTTTGTTGGACAGCTTTTCGTTACCAACAAAGTTGATGTCCTTTATCTTTACCTTATCGCCCTTGTTCACATTGATGACCATGTTCTGCACATTGGTCCCTGTGGTATCGGCAGTTGTGGCAATGCTTACCTTGGCGTTTAAAAAACCTTGCTTTTTATACTTGTTCTGAAGGTAATTCTTGGTATTGGCAATTAAGCTTTCGGTGATTTTTTTCCCTTTCTTAAGGTCGGTATCGTCGATGATATCTTCCACCTTTCTTTTTTTAACACCATAGACCGTAACGTTGTTCAAAGTAGGCCGTTCGGTAATGCTAAGTTCCAAAAATATCTTGTCGTCTTCGATTTTGGTGTAGAACATTTCCACATTGCTGAACAAATCCAGGCTCCACAACTTTTTGATCACTGCGCTTATTTCATCGCCAGGTACCTTAATGGGTTGCCCAACACGTAAACCGGTATAACTCTTAACCGTTTGTTCGTTGTAGCTTTGTAAACCCGTTACGGTTAAACCTCCCAAAATGTATTGTTTGCCCTCTTCGAAGTCGGTCTCCTGGGCAATACCGTGGGCTGAAAATAAAAATAATGGGATAATAAGGGTTGAAAGGATGAAATTTGTGATACCCTTAGTTAAGTTGTTCGCTCGTTTTTCCAAATCGTCGTTCTCTATTTTGGTAACTTAATATGGCCTCTACCAAATGGTTTTCTCTAAAGTCGGGCCAAAATACATCAATAAAATATAATTCGGCGTATGCTATCTGCCAAAGTAAAAAATTACTTATCCTGCATTCGCCACTTGTGCGGATAAGCAGGTCTACATCAGGCAAAAAGTGCGCGTAAAGATGTGTATTTATAACTGTTTCATCAATATTTTCGGGGGAAATTATGTTATTTTTAACTTTGACCGCAATCTGCTGAACCGCAGTTTTTATCTCTTCACGAGAGCCATAGCTCAATGCCAGCGTTAGGGTCATTCCCGAATTATTTTCGGTTTTGGACATTACCTCGGCCAGTTCTTTATGGACTTTTGGGGGCAATGTTTCAATTTTTCCAATGGCCCTTAACCTAATATTATGCTTTTTCAAGGTCTTTAGCTCCCTTTTTAGGGCATTGACCAAAAGCTTCATCAAGGTATCTATTTCGGTTTTGGGGCGGTTCCAATTTTCGGTGGAAAAGGCATAAAGCGTTAAAAATGGTATCTGGAGCTTTGCACAGCTCTCAACGGTTTGGTTTACCGATTCCACTCCGTTTTCATGTCCGAACATACGTATTTTACCACGCTGCTTGGCCCATCTGCCATTGCCATCCATGATAATGGCCACGTGCTGCGGTAGTTTTTCTTTATCTACGTCCTCTAGTGTGTGCATTTTATTGAAAACAATCCTGGCAGGGTTTACGTCCAAAGGTATAGGTTAACGTTATACCTGAAAAAACGTACCAGTCGTCGCTCAATATGTTCCCGAATCGGAATTGCTCAAAATTGGAACCTTCTGGGTTACTTGCGTCCAAATTGTCCGTAAAAGTATATCTGGCCCCAATCTCGGCACCAAGAATCAAGAATTGATTTAAACGATACTTAGCCCCAACCGTCATTGGAATTGCAAAACTACCTTCTTTTTGGTTAATATCCTGCATCTGAAGGGCATCAATATAATTAAAATCGTATCTAAAGTAGGTTACACCCGTGTATAAGTAAGGCGTGAAGGCGGGTCCGAGCTTATGAAGATTATATTCCACAAAGTTAATTTCCAGTCCTGCGGAGAGCTCCAAAATGGAATTATCCACCACATACCCCCTTTGTTGCCTGGACTGCATATGCGATTTGGTATCGTCAGCGGTAACCTCCCCATAAAGTACGCTGGCCCTCCACGCATAGCGTTTTCCCTTGTTCCATTTAAATATTCCGCCGAAGGCAGGGCCCGAGGGCAATATGTAATTGGTTCTTCCCACATCACCTATCATATTGGCGCCACCGGCAAACACCCCTATCTCGTAAGTTTGTGCACTCACCTTGATCACACAGCATAGAAAAACTGCCAAAACTATCCGCATACTATCCAAAAAGTTTCAAGAATTAAGAGTAAAGGAAGGTCAATAGATTTATATTTAAGGTTGCATTCCCTTGTTAAACAGTTTTTCGCCCCTTTTATTGCTTTTGATTTTATCAATTCCGCCTATCTTCTCCCCAAAGTAATTTATTGCGCAATGTTTTCAAAAAGCTTTCGGATTTATACTCGATCATTTTGATGGTAAAGTCCGCTTTTTTGATTCGGATTTCCTTTCCATTGGGAATATCGGCAATGCGCGAATCCAAGGATACCAAATGGGTCTGTTCCCGACCTGAAACCTTCAATCTAATCTGTGTTTTATCGGAAATCACCAGGGGTCTCGCATTAAGGTTGTGCGGTGCAATGGGCGTCAGCACCAAGGATTCCGCCGAGGGTGCAATAACCGGACCGCCACAGCTCAACGAATAACCCGTTGAACCCGTTGGGGTGGAAACAATCAGTCCATCGGACCAATAAGAGGTCAAATACTCATCATCAAGCCAGGTTTCCACGGTGATCATGGAGGTGGTATCCTTTCGGCTTACCGTAATTTCGTTAAGGGCAAAATTGATCCCATGGAACTCGCCCAAATCAGAGTTGAGTTCCACTTCCACCAAGGTTCGTTCCTCAATGGTATAGTGGCCGGCTTCAAATTCGGTGACGAGCTTGCGTACATTTTCTTTTTTAAAGGTGGACAAAAAACCCAATCGACCCGTGTTGACCCCAACAATGGGAATTCCGTAATCCTTTATATAGGTAACGGCCCGCAACATGGTGCCGTCGCCGCCAAAGCTCACGAACATATCAAAGGAGGAGTCCAATCCTACGGATTGGGTAAATGTTCCCTTTACTTGTTCTTTGGTAATAGTGGCCACCAGTTTATTAAAGTTCTCTTCAACATAGATAGAGGCATCCAACTTCTTCAATTCGTCCAAAAGCTCCATTACGCAAAGCTGGTCCTCTTTTTGAAAAGACTGACCGTATATGGCTACCTTCATACTTAAACGTTAAGATATTTTTCTAGATAATCGGAACGCTGCTTCAAATCTTCCAAGAACTGGTCGTCGCTGTTCCCGTAGACAATGGTGTAGTTATATCTTCTAAAAGTCTGCGCCACTTCGTTTAAACTTTGTGTGCCAACTTTTAAGGTAATCTCTATAATATCGTTCTCGGACGCTGTAATAAAGGCTCCCAACAATCGGGCATTGTTGCCCTCCACGATTTGGGCTATCTCACTGAAAGAATAATCCTTGATTCCAATGGACACCACCAAAATGGCACCTGGTTCCCTAAAAAAAGGCGTGTCGATAAACATATCCACCACATCTTCAAGATCGTAATACCCAATAATCAAACGGTCTGCATCCAAAACGGGCAATACATTGGCCTCGTTTCTCGAGAACATTTCCAGCACATCCAACCAAGCGGTTTCCTTGGTCACAAAAAAGCTCTCCATTTCCAACCGAAAGTCATCAATCTTCTTTTTAGGTTCAAAACAAGCAAGGTCGTTCTCCGAGAGCAATCCCAAATATGTACCATTTTCGGTAACCCCAACATGGGAAAATGTAGTCTCTTCGAAAAACTTGATTACATCCTTCAAAGTTTCCGACACTTCAAAAACGGGAACTGTATTGATTATTTTATCTTGAATGTTCATAACACTTCTATTAGGTGCAAAATACTAATTTAAAATGGCAAAAGGCATGCCGAATTCTTATTTTTGACAATCTAAAAAAGAAGCACATGACAAAGTTGAGTGTCAATATAAATAAACTGGCTACATTACGAAATTCCAGAGGAGGCAACGTGCCCAACCTGATCACTTCCACCAAAGACATCGAATCTTTTGGCGCCCAGGGCATCACCATACATCCGCGACCCGATGAACGCCACATTCGCTACCAAGATGCCCGGGATTTAAAAAAGGTGGTGACCACGGAATTTAATATCGAGGGCAACCCTATTCCAAAGTTTATTGATTTAGTCCTCGAAGTAAAGCCCACACAGGTTACCTTGGTACCCGATGCCGAAGATGCGATCACCTCCAACGCTGGCTGGGACACCATAAAGCACAAAGATTTTTTGGTAGACGTGATCAAGACTTTTAAAGAGAACGGTATCCGGACCTCCATTTTTGTGGATCCCGATGCAGCCATGGTAAAAGCAGCTGCGGAAACCGGTACCGACCGAGTGGAACTCTACACAGAAAGTTTTGCCCACGAATTTACCAAAGGTAATAAGGAAAAAAGCGTCGCTCACTTTGTAAAAGCTGCCGAAATGGCCCAACAGGTTGGCCTTGGTCTCAACGCAGGGCACGATCTTAGTTTGGACAATATCAAATTTTTCAAGGAACACATCCCACACCTTTTGGAGGTTTCCATTGGGCACGCTTTAATCTGCGAGTCCATATATTTGGGGCTCGAAAATGTAGTGAACATGTACTTACACCGATTAAAATAATGGAGATACTGCATTCGAAAATATTGGGCAAAGGACAACCTTTCATCATTTTACATGGATTCTTGGGCATGTCCGACAATTGGA
The DNA here is from genome assembly GCF_056857735.1 of Flagellimonas sp. L-11. Lineage (NCBI taxonomy): Bacteria > Pseudomonadati > Bacteroidota > Flavobacteriia > Flavobacteriales > Flavobacteriaceae > Flagellimonas > Flagellimonas sp. L-11. The sequence goes on along the minus strand of NZ_JBSXNR010000036.1, from coordinate 27,159 downwards.
AGACACTTGGTTCCCAATATTCCGAAAATGGCCTCGAAGTCCATTTGATAGATCAACGGAACCACGGAAAAAGTTTTCATTCCGAAGCGTTCAATTACGATCTATTGAGTGATGATGTCATCAACTACATGGATCATCACAATTTGGAATCCGCATACCTGATGGGCCATTCCATGGGTGGCAAAACCGCCATGCAACTGGCCACTTCGCATCCAGAAAGGGTGACTAAATTAATTGTTGCCGATATTGCCCCAAAATATTATCCTCCACATCACGATTTTATTTTCAACGGGCTCTCCCATTTGGATTTTGATACAATATCCGATCGTAGGGAAGCGGATGATGAGCTATCAAAATATATTAAGGAAAAAGGCATTCGACTGTTTTTGCTCAAAAACCTGCATTGGGTCGAAAAGGAAAAACTAGGGTTCCGTTTCAATTTTGATGTGCTTAAAGAACGTATGGAGGAAATTGGCGAAAACATAACCCCCAATGCCATTTATGACGGTCCAACCCTGTTTTTGCGCGGCGACCGTTCGGAGTACATCCAACCCAACGACTTTGCCGAAATCAAAAGACACTTCCCCAATGCCCAAATTGAAACCATTGATAAGGCTGGACATTGGCTGCATGCAGAAAACCCAAAACAGTTTTACGAAAAGAGTTTCAAGTTTCTGAATTCTTAAAATCCATCCCTTTTTATTATGCATGCATAATTTTTTCACCCATTTAATTGCCTGTATGACAAATTTGATATAGATTTGGTTAGTTCTGGTCTTACCATTACAATTAACATAAACTAACTATTACAGATTATTTGATATGAAAAAGTTTTATGCCCTACTCCCATTTCTAGGCTTATTCTTGATTGCATGCGAAGATGACACCCCTATAAACGAAACACCGGGTCCAGAACCCGTGGAATATACTTCAGGAACTGCAGATTTCTCCAATTACGTAGCCGTGGGAAACTCATTGACCGCCGGTTTCTCGGACAATGCTTTGTTTGAGGATGGACAAAAAGCGTCTTTCCCCAATATGCTGGCAGCCAACTTTGCCTTAGCGGGAGGCGGGAGTTTTGAAATCCCTTTTATGGCGGATAATTTAGGTGGAATGACACTTGGGGGCACACCAATAGCAGGCAATAGATTGATTCTATCCTTTTTGGGCGAAAGTCCGAGCCCCGTTCCCGTTGAAGGACAAGGCTCTACTGATGTAGCCGTTAAATTGCCTGGCACATACAACAACATGGGGGTTCCCGGCGCCAAAAGTTACGAACTGTTGGCCCCAGGATACGGCAGCGTAACAGGCGTGGCCAATGGAACAGCAAATCCATACTTTGCGCGGTTCTCATCTTCAGAATCGGCAACGGTAATCGGGGATGCCGCAGCACAGGGCGCAACATTTTTCACACTTTGGACAGGCTCCAACGATATTTTATTGTATGCCACAGGAGGGGGTACAGGAATTGACCAAACTGGCAACCTTGACCCAAGTACCTATTCCAGAAACGATATTACAGACCCTAATGTTTTTGCAGGCGCACTTGATGCTATGTTGCAAGCAATGACAGCAAATGGTGCTGATGGTGCCATTGCCAATTTGCCCAATGTAACAGACATACCTTACTTTACCACCGTACCTCACAACCCTATTCCCTTGGATGAGGCCACAGCTGCCTTTTTGAACAGTGCAGAAGCCTATGGCGCCTATAATGCCGGCTTGGCCCAATTGCAACAATTAAATATTATAACTGAGGATGAGTTGGCAGAAAGAACCATCTCTTTTGCTCCTGGTGAAGGAAATGCAGTAGTAATCATTGATGAAGACTTAACGGATTTAACAGCATACAATCCTGCACTGACCAATATGAGGCAAGCCACTGAAGAAGACCTTTTGGTGCTTACCGCAAGAACACATATCGGCACACTTGCAGACCCGAACAACCCAACATCAATCAATGGAGTTGCCGTTCCTTTGGCAGATAAATGGGTATTGACGACCGATGAGCAAGATCTTGTGGAAACAGCACTTGAATCATACAACCAAACCATTGCAGGTTTGGCCGCAGCCTACGACCTTGCCCTTGTGGATGCCAATGCATTGTTGAACGAGTTAAAAGAAAATGGATTCCAACAGGCCGATGGAAGCATTGTGGATGCAACATTTGCAACAGGGGGTGGGTTTTCCTTGGATGGTGTTCATCCGGCACCAAGAGGTTACGCCATTGTGGCCAATGCCTTTATAGAGGCCATCAACGCAAAATACAATTCTAATCTCCCCGGTGTTAATCCTTTGGATTACACTGGTTTGTATATTGACTAAACAAACATTATTTTCTTTATCTTAAAGGCACCGAAACTCGGTGCCTTTTTTTATTTACAAAATCAATTGAACCCATGAAACTAATCCTAAGACTTTTACTGAATGCCCTAGCAGTTGTAATACTAAGCTACGTATTGCCCGGAGTGGGCGTAGATTCCATGGTGACCGCAATTATCGTAGCCGTTGTGCTCAGTCTGCTCAATTTTTTGGTGAAACCCATATTGATTATTCTTACCCTGCCCATCACCATACTCACTTTAGGGCTCTTCCTCTTGGTGATCAATGCCATAATCATACTCTTGGCAGCCAATTTAATTGACGGCTTCCATGTGGCCAGTTTTTGGTGGGCCATTCTATTTAGTCTGCTGCTCGCATTTTTACAAGCCATTTTGCAATCCATTTTAAAGGAAGACCAATAGAAATCATTTTGTTTGAAAGTCAACGGTTTAAAAAGTTGTCAGCATCACAAAAAAGCATTAGTTTTGCATCCCATTTTTAGAAAGCAAATTAGGTAGGAAATGAATATAACCAAAGAGCAGATTGACGATCTTAATGCAGTTGTAAAGGTTGCCATAAGCAAAGAAGACTATCAAGACAAAGTAGAAAAAATCCTAAAGGATTATAGAAAACAAGCCAATATCCCAGGCTTTAGAAAAGGCCAGGTTCCGATGGGGCTTATCAAAAAGCAGTACGGCAAGGCTGTTTTGGTGGATGAAGTGAACAAACTGCTTCAAGACAATCTGAACAAATACCTTACCGAAGAAAAGTTGGATGTTTTGGGCAATCCTCTTCCAAAACAACAGGACAATTTTGATTGGGACAGGGACAATCTCGATTTTGAATTTGAATTGGGATTGGCACCGAGCTTTGATGTCAATTTAAAGACAAAAAAAGCGGTGACCCAATATAAAATCGTGGCCGACAAAAAAATGATCGAGGAGCAAGTGGAACGTATTCAAAAGCAATACGGAAAATTGATTTCCAAGACCGAAGTGGGCAAAACCGATGAAGTAACCGGTTTCTTTGCCAACGAAGAAGAGGAAATCGATCACAAGGCCACCATCGAAATGGATAAGATCAAGAGCAAAAAAGCTGTTGATGCACTCGTTGGAAAAAAAGTTGGTGACACCGTTACCCTTTCCACAAAAGGGCTTTTCAAGGAAGACTACCTCCTATCCGGCGCCTTGGGCATTGCCCGTGACAAGGCGGACGGCCTAAAAGTCGACGTTACCTTCACCATTGAAGAAATAAACGAGAGAGAACCAGCTGCTTTGGACCAAGAGCTTTTTGATAAATTGTTCGGAGAAGGAAAAGTAACCTCCGAAAAAGAGTTGAAGGATAAAATCAAAGAAGATTCAGAAAAACAATTCGAACAACAATCCGACCAAAAATTGTTGAACGACATTACCGAAAAATTGATCGACGAAACCAAATTTGAACTTCCTTCCGAGTTCTTGAAAAAATGGATCCAGATCAGTGGGGAAAATCCATTGACCGAAGATGAGGCCAAAGAGGAGTTCGAAAAATCGGAAAAAGGACTTCGCTACCAATTGATCGAGGGTAAGATCATACAAGAAAACGAACTTCAGGTCCAGTTTGATGAATTGAAGGAATTCGCCAAAGGATTCATTAAATCGCAAATGGCCCAATACGGCCACATGGATCCCAAAGAAGAGGAATTGGAGAGTGTGGCAGCCAGAGTGATGAGCAATCAAGACGAGGTGAAAAGACTATCCGAACAATTGATGAGCCAAAAACTTTTGGACCTTTATAAGGAAAAGGCCAACCTTAAGGTGAAGGAAGTATCTTATGACGACTTCATCAAGGAAGCATACAGCTAAGGCTTCGCTAAAAGAAAATTAAGTATCTTTACGGTGCCGGAAAGCTAATTTTTCGGCACCTTTTTTTTAAGATAAATCGAGTCAAATCCTATGGATTACGGAAAAGAATTTAAAAAATACGCCACCCAGCATCATGGCATAAACAGCATGTACTATGACAAGCTCATGAGTACCATGTACCCCATGAACATGACGCCAAACATCATCGAAGAAAGGCAAATGAACGCAGTTGCCATGGATGTTTTCTCCAGATTGATGATGGACAGGATCATTTTTATGGGCACGGGCATCAACGATCAGGTGGCCAATATTGTACAGGCACAGTTGCTTTTCTTGGAAAGCGCTGACGCCTCTAAGGATATTCAAATCTATATCAACTCCCCGGGCGGAAGTGTGTATGCAGGTTTGGGCATTTATGACACCATGCAGTTTATAAAGCCGGATGTAGCCACCATTTGTACCGGTATTGCGGCATCCATGGCAGCCGTGCTGCTTTGTGCGGGACACGAAGGCAAACGCAGTGGATTGCCCCATTCCAGGGTAATGATCCACCAACCGCTTTCCGGAGCGCAGGGTCAGGCCAGTGATATCGAAATTGCAGCCCAAGAAGTGCTTAAGATCAAAAATGAGCTTTACGAGATCATTTCCAAGCATTCGGGCCAATCCTTCGATAAGGTATATGAAGACAGCGACCGCGATTTCTGGATGAAGGCTCCAGAGGCCAAAGCCTATGGAATGATCGACGAAATATTAGTGAGAGAAAAGTAGGAATCCCTACAATTGATTAAAAAACAAACTGATTGTCCGCAATCAATCATTTAAACAAAAGTTGTCAGGTCAATCGCAGTAGAGAACTCATTTTCAGTGCGTTGAGTCAAATAACTTCTCGACTGCGTTCGAAGTGACAGGGCAACATGATTGATTATGGATGTTCAATAAAAACAGCCACTTAACGTAGAACAAATCCATTTTTTTTTCGTTATTGTTGGTTGAAGATTAAAATTATATGGCAAAGGAAAATTTGGAATGTTCTTTCTGTGGTAGAAAAAAGCCGGAGACCAATTTATTGATCGCCGGACTCGATGCGCATATTTGCGATAGATGTATTGAGCAAGCCCATAGTATTGTAGCCGAAGAATCCAAGCAATCAAAAAACCAAGATCTATCCTCCGAACTGGTCTTAAAAAAACCTATGGAGATCCATGATTTCTTGGATACATTCGTAATAGGACAAGAAAGAACCAAGAAGGTAATGTCCGTAGCAGTTTATAACCACTACAAAAGATTGTTGCAGCCCAAGGGCAAGGATGATGATATCGAAATCCAAAAAAGCAATATTATTATGGTGGGGCAAACCGGAACCGGTAAAACCCTTATAGCCAAGACCATTGCCAAAATGCTCAATGTACCCCTTGCCATTGTAGATGCTACAGTTTTAACGGAGGCCGGTTACGTTGGTGAAGATGTGGAAAGTATTTTGACCCGCTTGCTACAAGCTGCAGACTACAATTTGGAAAAAGCGGAACGCGGTATTGTTTTTATTGATGAAATAGACAAGATTGCCAGGAAAAGCGATAACCCGTCCATTACCCGCGATGTGTCCGGGGAAGGGGTTCAACAAGGGCTTTTAAAACTTTTGGAAGGCACCACTGTCAACGTTCCACCTAAAGGTGGCCGTAAACACCCCGACCAAAAATTCATAGAGGTAAACACCGAAAACATCCTTTTTGTTGCAGGTGGCGCCTTTGATGGTATAGAGCGTATCATTACCAAACGTTTGAACATGCAAGCTGTTGGGTATAGTGCTTCCAAAGCAGATGAAAACTTGGACCAAGAAAATATCCTTCAGTATATAATACCTAAAGACTTGAAGGAGTTTGGTCTTATTCCTGAAATTATCGGAAGGCTCCCTGTGCTCACCCACATGAACCCATTGGACTCCAAAACGCTTCGTGCCATTTTAACAGAGCCGAAAAATGCCATCATAAAGCAGTACGAAAAACTGTTTGCCATGGATGACATCAAGTTTACCATTACCGATCACGCCTTGGACTATATTGTTGAAAAAGCCGTGGAGTACAAGCTTGGTGCCCGGGGCTTGCGCTCTCTTTGCGAAGCCGTGTTCACCGATGCCATGTTCTCCCTACCCAGTAGTGAGGAAACGGAGTTTAAGGTAACAAAAGGGTATGCCGAGAAAAAGCTCTCTTACGAAACAGTGAAAAAATTAAAAGCAGTCTCTTAATTTAGACTGCTTTTTTAGTAACATTCTCCAATAGTTCCAAACTAATTTCCGAGATAATTTTCTCATCGGAATAAAGGGTGTGCCCAAAATTGGGAACAATCCTTAGATTGGCACCAACACTTTTGGCCCACTTTAACCCGGGCTTGGATTTATCGCACTCTCCGTAAATCAATTGTACATCGGTGGATGCTGTTTGTTCTTCTGCTTCAATGCCAACAGCGGAAATAGCGGTAATCGTTTTTGTTGGCAAGCCCATTAACGAAGCTTTGTAAATAACCGTTGCTCCCATACCAAAAGCTAAATAATGCGCTGGTTGGGTTTCCTTTTTGATCAGGTTGTATACCGCCCTTTGAATTCCATTTTCCTTGAAGGCCCTGTCTATATTTTCCTCTGAGGAAATAGAAACATCAATATTGCCCAATTGTTGACAATCGTAAAAGACAATATCGTAGTACTGTTGAAGATAACCAAAATAAGAGGCTATCCAAAGTCCCTTTTTGGATCCCCATTTGTCTGAAATTATAACAAGCTTTTCTTCTGCCATGATTTTTAATGGTTTTGTGTTTACAAAATGATTTGATAGGGGGAATTTCATCAATAAACGTTGCAAATCCTCTTTTATTTGTTCAAAAGAAAAAATTCCACGGTGAACGGTCCAAATTTACGAAAACGTTTTCGTAAGCCTTGGATGAACGTCATTTTTTTACGGTAAACTGCTCTTATTGCACATTCATTTGGAGAAGCTCCTCGATACAGTTCCTCTCATTGGACAATCTTGGAATTTTGTGTTGGCCACCCAGCTTGTTCTGGGACTTGAGCCACTGATGGAACAAATTCTTACGCGCTACATGTACTTTCGGCATCTTTAAGGTGATGTTGTTATAGCGCTTGGCCTCATAGTCCGAGTTCAGGGATTTAAGGGCATTGTCCAGCATTTCGGTAAAATAGGCAATACTCTTCGGTGGTTTTCTAAACTCTATCATCCACTCATGTGCGCCTTTTTCCTTGCCCGTCATAAAAATGGGGGCGGCGGTATAATCCACTATCTCTGCCGCTGTCTTTAAACAAACCTGCTTTAAGGCTTCCTCTGCATTTTCTATGATCAACTCTTCGCCAAATACATTGATATGGTGTTTGGTACGGCCTGTGATCTTGATGCGGTACGGGTTTTTGGAAGTAAATCGTATGGTGTCGCCGATTTTATAGCGCCATAAGCCTGCATTGGTGGTGATGACCATGGCATAATTAACCCCCTGTTGAACGTCCCAAAGCGGAATGGCCTCTTCTCCTTCCCCATTGGAATCCATCGGTATAAACTCATAGAAAATCCCATAATCCAACATCAGCAAAAGCTCATCGGAGTTGTTTTGATCTTGGATACCGAAGAACCCTTCGGATGCATTATAGGTTTCGTAATAATTGAACCTTTTTCTGGGCAAGAGTTTTTTATACTGGTTCTTATAGGGCGTAAAACTTACCCCTCCGTGAAAATACACCTCCAAATTTTCCCAAATCTCGAACAAGTGGTTTTTTCCTGTTTTCTCCAAAACCTGATTGAGCAATACCAACATCCAAGACGGCACGCCGACCAAACTGGTCACATTCTCACGGATGCTTTCCTCGATAATGGCCTCCAGTTTGGATTCCCATTCGGTCATAAGGGAAACCTTGTTGCTCGGCGTACTACTGTATTCCGCCCAAAGGGGCATATTATCGATCAATATGGCAGAGAGATCGCCAAAAAAAGTCCCGTTATCCTCGTAAAGTTCCTTGCTGCCGCCCAATCTTAAACTTTTCCCTGTAAATAATTGAGAGTTTTCATTGTTGTTGAGGTACAGGCACAACAAGTCCTTGCTCGATTTGTAATGGCAATCCTCCAAGGCCTCGGTACTTACGGGAATAAACTTGCTCTTTGCATTGGTGGTCCCGCTGCTTTTGGCAAACCATTTAATGGAAGTGGGCCAAAACAGGTTCTGCTCGCCCCTACGTGTACGCTCAATAAGCGGGGCAACATCTTCGTAGGTTACAATAGGTACCCTATTCCGGAATTCATCATACTTGGGAAGGTCTTGAAACCCATATTGTTTGCCGATCACCGTATCTTTGGAAAAGTCCAAAAGCTGGTGCAGCACCTCATTCTGAACATCCAAAGGGTACTTTAAAAAAAGCTCTATTTGATGGTAGCGCTTTCTCAATAACCAAGAAGCAATGGAATTGAATAATGGTATTGGCATTTTAGGTATCTTTAACCAAAGAAACTAAGGTTGGTCCAACCGCTAAAATAGCTTTTCTAACACTCATTTTCAAATAAGATAAATACATTCATTTTAATATGGTATACGAAGGAGTACTGAGAAAGATGCGAACGGAAATTGGAAATCCCATTCAATATTTTTTGGTTTTTGAGAACGACTTTATCAATATGAATCAAGGTTTGAACAAGGAACTTCAGATAGATTTTATCAAATTTCAATGTTTAAACTGTGGTGAGGACAAACCTATTTATCGACAGGGGTTTTGTAAGTCCTGTTTTTTTGAAACGCCCCGTGCCGGCGATTGGATCATGAAACCTGAACTGAGTACGGCCCATTTGGACAAAGAGGACCGAGACCTTGAGTTTGAAAAAAAGATGCAGCTACAGCCACACATTGTGTATTTGGCCAATTCCAGTAACATTAAGGTTGGGGTTACCCGTAAATCGCAGGTGCCAACCCGATGGATAGACCAAGGGGCTCACGAGGCCATCGAAATTGTAGAGGTTCCCAACCGTTATTTGGCAGGGATTACCGAGGTTGCCCTCAAAGACCATGTGAGCGACAAGACCAGCTGGCAAAAAATGCTCAAAAATGATATTGAGGATGTGGATTTGGTAGCGTGGCGCAACAAGTTAAAGGCAAGCATCCCAGATGAGGCCATTGCTTATTTTTTGGATGATAAAGAAGAGACCCATTTGGAGTTTCCCGTGCTGCAATATCCTGAAAAGGTAAAAAGCCTTAATTTGGACAAAACCCCAAGCTATAAAGGCGTGCTTAAGGGCATTAAGGGGCAATACCTCATTTTTGAGGACAATACAGTATTCAATGTTAGGGGTAGCGAGGGTTATTATGTAGGGATCGCCTTCAAATAATCCCAGACTTTCCAATTTGAATCCTTAATGTTCGGGGGATATACTTTCCCATTAAAAATAAATCCCTGATTATGGGTGTTTTACGATAAAAACACCTATTTTAAAGAAATATTTCGCTCCCACGTTGTTGATCATGGTTAGGTTTTTAGGGCGTCAACAATATGCCTTTACCATTCTAACCAACACCACCAACATGAAAAACTTTCCCAACGCCTTTGTTATCCTCCTAGGTGTAATTCTCCTGGTTTGGATACTCACTTACACCATACCGCAAGGGACTTACGAAAGAATAGTTGATTCGGAAACCGGTATTACTCGTGTGGTCAATGACTCGTACCAACAAATAGACACAGATAGCCCATCCTTTTTTGACCTTATAGTTTCCATACCTAAGGGAATAGCGGACCGTGCCGAACTAATTGTTCTCATTCTCTTGATCGGAGGCTGTTTTTATATTATTGAAAAAACAGAAACCTTTAATCAAGGATTGGCAAAACTGGTTTCATCCCTAAAGGGAAAAGAAAATTTGGCCCTTGTAATGCTTGCCGGGCTATTTACAGCAGGCGGAGCAACCATTGGTTTACAAGAAGAAGTAGTGGCCCTAGTCCCAATTTTGCTTTTGTTCGGTAAAAGTTTGGGCCACAACGCTTTTACCATGATTTTTGTCAGCTATGGTTCCACTGTAGTTGGTAGTTCCTTTGGTCCCTCTAACCCCTTTGGGATTATCATTGCACAAAAAGAAGCTGCCTTACCTCTTTTGTCGGGGAGTTCTTTACGGCTCGTAGCACTCTTTATCGCCTTTGCCGTATGGTCGGCTTACCTTCTCTATTACGCCAAAAGAAATAGGGTTGAAAAAGTAAAAATGGCCACGGAAAACACCTCGATGAATCTTCGCAACAAAATAATTCTATCGTTGTTGACCCTTACGTTTACCCTTGTTGTTTTTGGGATAATCCGATTTGATTGGGGCTTTAGCGAAATGTCGGGCTGCTTTTTTGCACTAGGTATACTCTCTGGGCTTATTGCGAAAATGGGGTGGAACAAAACTGGCGAAACCTATGTCGCAGGGATGAAAGAAATGGTTTTTGCATGTATCATTATAGGATTGGCCAACAGCATTTCTATCCTGTTGAAAGATGGAATGATCATGGATACCATTGTTTATGGTTTATTTGGACCTTTACAATACCTTCCTCCAGCGGCTTCTGGAGTTCTTATGATGGTTTCACACTCCCTTTTACATTTTCCCGTTCCCAGCTATTCCGGGCAAGCGGTTTTAACCATGCCCATATTGGTACCGCTTTCGGATTTAATAGGGTTATCTAGACAAGTTTGCGTGTTGGCCTTTCAATATGGGGCCATTATGTCCGATATGATCGTACCCACCAATGGCGCATTAATGGCCATAATCGCGATTGCCAAAATCCCATACGACAAATGGTTGAAATTTGCACTTAAACCCACTTTGCTCATGCTTTTGATTGGGGTATTGACCATAATATTTGCTGTAGCCACAGGCTATAATTAGCCCCATTAAATTTACACCGAAGCTGAACATCCTACTCAACTGCCATCAGAGAACAATATGCTCATGTTCATCCTAACAGGTATAAAAACGGAGACAACCCATTACAATCCTTTAATGCAAAGTATAGATGGGATTCTGAAAACCATAGATACCAAAATAAAGGAATAAAAAAGAGGCCGTTCTTGGCTTTGTCAGGTTGACCCCTTCGACTACGCTCAGGATAAATTAAAGTCGAAACCCAATGATTATCAATACATTTTAAATTTCCGACTGCACTTAAACTGACAAATAACTGTCTTATTGGTTTACCGTATCCTTTTTCTTTTTGCCGAGCAGTCCGCCCAAAATGGATTTCGCGGCATCTTTTACTTCGTCCTCCTTTTTGGCCTTTGTGCTATCCGTTGCAGATGTGTCCTTTTTGCCTCCCAATATATTCCCAATGGCTTCCTTAACCCCACCGGACTTGGTCGAAGTCGTATCGGTTTCATCTTTTTTAAAGGCATCGGATAAAAGGTCTTTTGCCTTGTCCTTGCCTTTGTTGATCAATTTTTGTTTTTGCATTTCCACCAACTTGGCAGTCAATGTTTTTACGCTCGACGTTAAATCGGTACTTACAGATGGATTGGTGAAATTACCTCCAATATTTGCGGTTACGGGGACCGTTACCTCTCCCACACTGTCATCGTTAAATTGGGCGATGAGCTTGTTCACTTCGGATCCCAAGTATTTGGCAGGTACATTCAAAGTGGCCGAGTAATTCATTTGCTTGTCGAACGAGTGGCTTCCATTTACATCAATGGCAATATCCTTGTAATTTAAGGTAAAGGGTTTCACTTTAACCGAACCATTGTCAAAAGTCAACGCAGTTTTAAGCCCGTCCAAATTAATTTCCTTGGTATTTAAAAAACTAAGCTTACTGTCCAAAGCCGATACCAAGGGTGCTTTTTGGGTGTCTACCGTTGGATTTAGGAGCTCTGCCAAAAGGTTACCGGAGATGGTGGCCAAGTTCGGCGTAAAATCATCTTGTAAGTTACCCGATATTTTTATGTCCGAATTGAGCTTCCCGTTCAATGCACTGGCCAAAGGCGTCAATACTTTAAAAAGTTCCAATCCTGCAAAAGATTCTCCAATATTGAAATTGTTCATTCCAAGACTCATATCAAATGTTGAGGCCTCTTGCTTGGTTGATACAGACCCCGATAAGCCCAATGTGCCCCCGAATAAGTCCGAAGTAAGGTTTTTTACCGTGGCCGTTTCATCTTTGATGACCAAGGTACCTTTAACGTTTTTCAGGTTAAGGTTATCGTACACCACCGTATTGGCAACAGCCTCGATGGTACAATCCAAAAACGAGGGTATTTTGATGCGTTCCTCCCCCGTTGGGGCCGATTTTTCTTCTTCTGAACCTTCCGTTTCCACCGCTTCGGTTTCCTCTACCATAAAATCGTTCAGGGCAAACTGATTGGAAGCCAATGTAAAGTTTCCTTCAATATTTTCATTGTTGAACATAAAGCCCAACAGATTGGTCAATGTTCCTTTGGCATCAAAATCCGTACTTCCTGTTTTTCCTTTAAAAGAATTAAGGGTTACCGTATTCGGGTTGAAGGTGACCGCGGCAGTGTTGATAGTCACCGGATTTTTAAGTTCTTCCGAAGCATATTCAAAACCAGATACCGATGCTTTTCCGCTGGTCTTGGTATTCTGGTACTGCTTTTTTTCCAAAGAAGCCATGTCAAAGGCCGTGGTGACGTCGGCACTCAATATTCCTTTAAGATTATAATCATCCGGCACGGGATAGGCTTTGGAAATATTCGCCAAGTTGATTTTACCATCCATGTGGGCATTTACCTTGGTATTGCCCATTAATTCGCGGATTTTTGCGTTCAAGTTGAATTTATCCTCATCAATAAGAAAGGACAACCTGTTAATGTTCACATAAGTGTCTTCGGTGATTCCCGTTTCGTTGTTGATTTCGGTATCGATATACACATTGCGCACTGATTTGGGCAAATCTGGATATTTGAACGATGCATTGTCCGAGTTGATCGCAATTTTGAAGGTTGGAATATGCTTATCATCCACCACACCCTTAAATTCACCCCTCACCTCAAAATTTCCAGTGGTCTGTACGTTTTCAATATTTGAAGCATAGGCTTCAGGAATTACGGCCAAAAAGTTTTTGAAGTCCGATGATGGTGTCTCAAAAGTTATATCCACTTCTTGATTGTCTTCGTTGACCTTCACAAAACCATCAAACACCAAGGGCAATTGGTTGATCATGGCCTTGTTTTCCAAAAAAGTGTATTTGTTCTCGCTCAAATCGATCCCGATCAGTGCATCCAAATTGATTTTGTTCTTGTTCAGGTAACGGGTACTGTCCATTTCAAAGGACACCAAAGCATCGGTAAGGGTCTTCAGTTCCGATTTTCGCAAGGAAAGATCGCCCGTTCCCGAATGGTTCATCTCGGAAATGTCCAAGATCATTCCGCTGGCCAAATCCTCATAAATAATTTCGGAATTGGTTATGGCGTAGGAATCCATGTTCAGCGTAAAGTTATTGCTGGATGCCTCGGAAGTTGTTGAGGCTGTTTCTTCACTTTCTTTGGCAATATCGTAGTTTGCGTTGCCTTCGGCATCCGCTTTGATGTGCAGCTTGGCGCCATCAATATTCAGCGTTTTAATCACAATAGGTTCATCGGCAGATTTGAACAGTTCTTTGATGGACATGGCCAGCGCAATCTCCGAAGAGGAGAACAAGGTATCGCCCTCAAAAGGAGCCTTGTTGACCAAAGAGAGCTTGGTCAGTTCAACATTCGCATTTGGAAAACTTCTGAGAAGACTAAGGTCTGCCTTTTCGAAATCCAAGGTCGCGTTTATGCTGTTGTTTACTTTTGTTTTGATGATTTCTTCAATTTTACCTTGAAGAAATAACGGGACGGCAATGATTATTGCTAGTAGGACAAGTAGGGTTATTGCGGTAATTTTTAGGACTTTTTTCTTCATACTTGTATGTTTTACAACAAATTAAAGGAGAAGTTGTCAATCCAAAGAAATTTCTTCCCCTATTTTTAAGTTAAATCTTTTTCGCATAAGATATACGAAAAAATAGAGCAAAGGGGTGTCGAGCAGGGCAATCATCATCTTAAAAATAACACCGCTGATCAACAATCCGTAGAATTTATCCCAAGGAAGCACACCAAAAATGCACAATAGCCCTACAACCGTAAAAGTATCTATAAACTGGGATGAAAAGGTTGAAAAATTGTTCCTGAGCCATAACATCCTACCATTTGTGATCCGTTTCCAAAAGTGATAAATGGTAATATCGATGTATTGAGCCCCTAAATAAGCCAACATCGAAGCCAATACACCAAGGGGCGACAAACCAAATACAGCAGTAAAAGTCGCATCATCCACAGGTGATGTTGGTATAGCGCTGGAATAATTGGCCAACAAAATGATGCCCATGGAGAAAATCGAGGCAAAAATACCTGCCGTTACCACCTGATTGGCTTTTTTTTGCCCGTAAATCTCGGAGACCAAATCGGTGATCAAAAAAGTGATTGGATAGGGTAAAATTCCCACCGAAAGTTCAAAAAGCGGTGCCCCGAAAACGGTAACATCCCCAAAGGGGTTCCAAGAGAAAAACTTTTGGAAGATAAGGTTGGACACCACCAAAGAGGTGATGAACAATGCTCCTAGGTACAGATATATGGAAAATGCTAACTTCTTGTCCTTTTGCGTCATAAATAGTTTAAAAGTTCAATAAAGAACTATTGTAATCGACTTATTTAATTTTTAGACTGAACGGCATCTTGGCCTGGACACCTTCTTGTTTGGTAAATTGCTTGAACTCCTTCAAAACTTCGTAGGCTTCCGTACCTATTTCCTCTTGTATGATGGACTCTCCCAATTTGGCCTTAACCGACCCAAAATCTTCCATAAACCGCTCAAAATCCGATTTGTACTTGGGGTATTTACGGACGCCATAATCTTTTAAGCCGACCATATCGGCAGCGGCGGCAATAGCATCGTCCAAACTACCGAGTTCGTCCACCAAGCCCAGTGCTTGGGCATCTACCCCGCTCCAAATCCTGCCTTGGGCGATTTCGTTTACGCGTTCCACAGGCATATTTCGGCCTTTGGATACGCGGTCCAAAAAGGTATCGTAGGTTTCCTCAATACTTTCTTGCATAACATTGCGAAAGGAATCGGTCATGGGTTCAAAAAAGGAATAATCCACAGAGTTTTTATTGGTGCCCACTTGCTCCGCATTTATCCCCATATTTTTTGCTAGCCCGTGAACGTTGGGAATGGTACCAAAAACACCTATAGATCCTGTAATCGTAGTAGGTTCGGCAAAAATCTTATCGCCCCCCACGCCGATATAATACCCACCGGAAGCCGCTACATTTCCAAAGGAAACCACCAAAGGCTTTTCTTTTTTGGCCAACTGTATTTCCCTCCAAATAATATCGGAGACCAAGGCACTGCCTCCCGGCGAATTTACACGCAGTACAATGGCCTTAACACGCTCATTGTCCACTGCTTTATGCAAAGCATCCACAATAAGGTCTTGCCCTATGTAATCTTTTCCACCTTCGCCACCCAGAATCTCTCCTTGGGCATAGATAACGGCTATCTTGTCCGCCCCTGTTCTGATGCTCTTTTTGTTGGCTTTCTGCACATAATCCCTAAGCCCCACGTAGTTTAGTTCGTCATCTTCCGACACCTCCATTTTTTCCTTGAGCAGCTCCTCGTACTCATCGTAATGCAAGGCTCCGTCCAAAAGTCCCGAAGCTACCGCATACTCCGGTGTTCTTCCTCCAAGGGTATCGGCGATGATGTTCAAGTTTTGGTGGGTAATGTTCCTTGATGCTGAAATATCGTCCACGATAACGTTCCAAATAGAAGTGATCAGTTCCTTGATCTGGGTACGGTTTTCTTCGCTCATGGTATCGGAAAGAAAGGGCTCCACGGCACTTTTGTACTTTCCGTGGCGGATGACCTCCATTTTAATCCCGGATTTTTCCTGGAGCTCTTTATAAAAAAGCACTTCGGTGGCCAGTCCCTTAAAGTCCAAAACACCAACAGGGTTAATGTACACCTCATCGGCTGCACTTGCCAGATAATAATCCCGCTGCGCATACACATCGGAATGTGCCATTACAAATTTTCCGCTCGATTTAAAATCCAACAGCGCTTTCCTAATTTCTTGGGTTTGGGCGACCCCTGCCATCAAATAACCTGTGGTGATGCTAATACCCTCTATGTTATCATCGTTTTTGGCGACTTTGATGGCGTGCAAAATTTCATCCAAACCGAGTTCTTCACCACTAAAGGCTGCAAAGGGGTCGGTCTCATCTTTTCCTGTGTAATCCAAAATAGGCCCCACAAAACTGAGTTCCAGAACAGAGTTCTCCTTTACCACAACACCATCGTCCACACTTCCCATTAGGGCCAAAAAGATGAAGAACATCCCCGTCAATATTCCAAATGCCACCAAGCTCCCCAAAATTGAGGCCAGTAGGTTTCTTAAAAACTTCATTCGATAAAATTTAATACGCCTCAAATATAACCAATGTAGTATTGTTTTGTTTACTTTGTTTATTCGATTATGGGCAGAAAGCAAAAGGTATATCTTTCATTGGGCAGTAATTTGGGAAATCGCCTTGCGAACCTCCAAAAAGCCATTTTTCGCATTGAAAAGGGAGTGGGAAAAATCTTGGATATATCCTCGGTTTATGAAAATCCTGCAATGGGCTTCGAGGGCGATCAATTCCTAAACATTGTAATATCGCTATTAACACCGTTCAACCCCAAGGAGTTGTTAAATGTTTTGTTGCAGATTGAAAAAGAGTTCGGCAGAATCCGTTCCGCAGAAGGAGGATATAGTTCGCGAACTTTGGATATCGATATTATTTATTTTGGATCAGAGGTCATAAATAATGATGATTTGGTGGTTCCACATCCGCAAATGCAGCACAGAAACTTTGTTTTGAAGCCTTTGGGAGATATAGCACCACAATTTTACCATCCTGTGCTGTACAAGGACACCCGAAATCTTTTACAGGAATGTAAGGACAAAAGCAGGCTCGCCAAAACCAAGCACAAGCTTTTTAAAGATCGGTCAGGACTTTTTTCCCAATTGCAGCTTATTGCCATTGAAGGAAACATTGGCGCAGGAAAAACCACCTTGTCCAAAATGATCGCCAATGATTTTAATGCCAAATTGGTATTGGAACGTTTTGCGGACAACCCATTTCTCCCCAAGTTTTATGAAGACCAAGCACGCTATGCATTTCCTTTGGAAATGTCCTTTTTGGCAGACAGGTACCAGCAATTTATGGATGATACCTCACAGTTTGACCTCTTCAAAAATTTTATGGTGAGCGATTATGACATTTTTAAATCGTTGATCTTTGCCAAGATTACCTTGCAAAAAGAGGAGTACAATCTATACCGAAAGGTCTTTAGCTTTATGTACAAAGAAGTAAGAAAGCCAGAAATATATCTCTACCTCTACCAAAATACCGAACGGTTGTTGGCCAACATAAAAAAAAGGGGGCGTGATTATGAACAGAACATAGACCCTGTTTACCTAGAAAAAATCAACCGAGGGTACCTTGATTTCATTAAGGGAAACCCCAATCAAAACAGTGTGATTGTGGACATGGGCGAGTTGGATTTTGTGCATAACCCAGTCGATTACGAATTCATTTTAAAAAAGCTGGAGGACAATATACTTTCGTTAAACATTTAAGAGAATTTTTGGAAAATGTTTGGATATAACGAATGGTTTTATTTTATTAGCACCCTCAATTCGGGAAACTAACTAACTCAGACTTTATATATGGCCCTGTTTTTTCAGGGCCTCTTTATTTTTGGGCATTTAGTTTGGACCAAATGTCCCATACCACTACCCCCGTGCTTACCGAGATGTTCAAAGAATGTTTAGTGCCGAACTGGGGGATTTCCAAAACTGTATCACTGGCATTCACTACTTCCTGTGACACCCCTTTCACTTCATTTCCAAAAATCAAAGCTATTGTTTCATCTGGTTTAACTTGGTAATCGTTGAGCATCACGGCATTTTGGGCCTGTTCCACCGAAACTATCTTTACACCCCTCTGCCTCAAGGCCCCAACAAGCTCCAATGTATCTTCTTTATATTCCCATTCCACACTTTCGGTAGCGCCCAAAGCTGTTTTACGAATATCTTTATGGGGTGGTGTGGCCGTAATGCCACAGAGATAGATTTTCTGTACCAAAAAAGCATCTGCAGTACGGAAGACGGAACCGATATTGTTCAAGCTACGGACATTGTCCAAAATGATGATGATATGCGATTTTTTCGCTTCCTTGAAACTGGCCACATCCAATCGGTCCAGCTCGCTATTTTCCAGTTTTCGACTCATTTTTTAAACATTGGGGCAAAAATATCAACAAAAATTTTTGATGGGTTATGAAAACAATATATTCGTTTCAACAACATATAGAGTTAAGGTGTTTGACAAAACACTTGGCAATAGTTTTTGTCACCTTGAGCGCAGTCGAAAGATTCACAAAAAACATCGCGACTGCCCGTACAGGGCAAAAATAAGAGAATAATTCGCCTAAGGCTTGTCTTTCCTGTGAAAACAGGAATCCATCAAACTAAGATTCTATAGATTCCACATCGTGCTTTGACTACCTGCGCGCCCGACAGGCGGGCGCTCAGCAACCGTGCGGAATAACAAAATGTCAATTAAGAGTTTGTACAGTCCTAAAATGGATTTAAAATGTTTTATCAATAGATAACTGATCGCTTTGGCACCCAAGAAAAAAATAAAGAAAGTAACCCCGTTGATGCAACAGTACAACGCCATTAAGGTAAAACACCCTGATGCCCTGCTACTGTTCCGTGTTGGGGATTTTTACGAAACCTTTGGAGAAGATGCGGTAAAGGCCGCCAAAATACTGGGCATTATACTTACACACAGGAACAATGGCGGCGACAAGACAGAATTGGCAGGCTTTCCGCACCATTCACTGAACACCTATTTACCAAAATTGGTGAAGGCTGGACAGCGCGTTGCCATTTGCGACCAATTGGAAGACCCAAAACAGACCAAAAGCATTGTAAAACGAGGGGTTACCGAGCTGGTTACGCCCGGGGTTGCGTTAAATGACGATATTTTGACCGCGAAGAGCAACAACTTTTTGAGCGCCGTTCACTTTGGAAGAAACAAATTGGGGGTCTCCTTTTTGGATATTTCCACAGGGGAATATCTAACGTCCGAAGGGTCGGTGGAACAGGTGGACAAACTGCTTCAGAATTTTTCGCCGAACGAAGTATTGGTCTCCAAAAACCATAGAAAGGATTTTGTGGAATGCTTTGGCAACCAATTCCACAGCTTCTTTTTGGAAGATTGGATTTTTCAGGAAGATTACGCCAAGGAGAGCCTAAACCATCATTTTGGTACAAAAACCCTAAAGGGTTTCGGTATTGACCACCTTAACCATGGCATTGTTGCATCAGGAGCGGTACTGCACTATCTCTCCGAAACCCAGCATAGCCGATTACAGCACATCAATAAAATACAGCGTATTGCCGAGGAGGAATATGTTTGGATGGACCGGTTTACCATCAGAAACCTGGAACTCTACCATTCCTCGCATCAAAATGCAGTGACCTTGTTGGACATTATCGATAGGACCATTTCCCCAATGGGCGGGCGACTGCTGAAAAGATGGTTGGCTCTCCCCTTAAAGAATGTTGAAAAAATCCAGCAGCGGCATCAGGTTGTCTCTTATTTGAAGAATGAAGATGAACAACTGAACAAAATTCAAGGCTACATTAAACAAATGGGGGATTTGGAGCGATTGATCTCCAAATTGGCCACAGGGAAAATCAACCCAAAAGAGGTGGTTCAGCTTAAAAACTCACTGGAAGCAGTCGTTCCCATCAAGCAATTGGCCCAAAACAGCACCAACGATTCCCTCAAAAATATCGGTGGGCGTCTGAACGACTGTGATGTCCTCCGCTCCAAAATCAAAGAAGTGCTCAACGAAGAGGCTCCTGTAAACATTGTCAAGGGCAACACCATTGCCCAAGGCTATTCCGAAGAGTTGGACGAATTACGTGGACTGGCTTTCTCCAGCAAAGATTACTTGGACAAAATGCTGGAGCGCGAAACCAAGGAAACAGGCATTACGTCCTTAAAAATTGCTTCCAACAACGTATTTGGTTACTACATCGAGGTTAGAAACACCCATAAGGACAAAGTACCTGAAAGTTGGATACGCAAACAAACCTTGGTAAACGCGGAACGCTACATTACCGAAGAGCTAAAGGAGTACGAATCCAAGATTTTGGGTGCCGAGGAACGCATCTACCAACTGGAGCAACAACTTTTTGAGCAATTGCTCGTCTGGATGCAGGAATATATTGCTCCTGTGCAGCTGAACGCTCAACTTATCGCCCAACTGGATTGCCTTTGCGGATTTGCCCAATTGGCCAAGGAAAACAACTATGTGGCACCGGTCGTCAACGACTCCACCGACATCGATATCAAAGAAGGAAGGCATCCTGTTATCGAAAAGCAACTACCGATAGGCGATGCCTACGTGACCAATGATGTACTCCTGAACCGTGAAGAGCAACAGATTATTATGATCACGGGGCCGAACATGAGTGGTAAATCGGCTCTGCTTCGACAAACCGCACTTATTGTCCTTTTGGCACAAATGGGAAGTTTTGTCCCTGCCACCGAGGCCAATTTGGGGGTGGTGGACAAAATATTTACGCGTGTGGGAGCTAGCGACAACATTTCGATGGGTGAATCGACCTTTATGGTGGAAATGAACGAGACAGCTTCGATTTTGAACAACCTTTCGGAGCGTAGTTTGGTGCTTTTGGACGAGATAGGTCGGGGAACGAGCACTTATGATGGTATTTCGATTGCTTGGGCCATTTCCGAATACTTGCACGAGCACCCTGCCAAGGCAAAGACCCTGTTCGCCACGCATTATCACGAACTTAACGAGATGACCACTACGTTTTCCCGGATCAAAAACTACAATGTATCGGTAAAGGAATTAGAGAACAATGTACTTTTCCTTCGAAAATTGGTACCGGGCGGAAGCGAGCACAGCTTTGGAATCCATGTGGCAAAAATGGCGGGAATGCCCCAGCAAGTAATCCAAAAAGCGAACAAAATCCTTAAAAAACTGGAAAAATCGCACTCCAGCGAAGAGATGACGGATAAACTGCAAGCATCCCAGAGCGAGATGCAGCTCAGCTTTTTCAATTTGGACGACCCACTGTTGGAAGAGATTAAAGAAGAAATATTGCACTTGGACATTGATACACTGACACCTGTGGAGGCTTTGATGAAATTAAACGAGATCAAACGACTCTTGGGCAAAAATAAAAAGGCTTCTTCCTGAAAAAATTCTTTCATTTTAAAAGAAATATTATAAATTTGCATCCGCGCTTGGGAAAAGTGCATCGTTCATTAAAATGCGAAAATAGCTCAGCTGGTAGAGCATCACCTTGCCAAGGTGGAGGTCGCGGGTTCGAATCCCGTTTTTCGCTCGACTTCGACTCCGCTCAGTCACCACGGGTGGAGTTTTTTTTTTACATAAAAGTCCTGCTCGAGTGGTGGAATTGGTAGACACGCCGGACTTAAAATCCTGTGGGCATTATTGCCCGTGCGGGTTCAAGTCCCGCCTCGAGTACTTTTAACCCTGTTAATCAATTGATTTTCAGGGTTTTTTAATGTATTCTTGCCGACCATTTGCCAACAATTCTAAATTTAACACGGATTCCAGAAATCCTTGATAATTACTACACCTTTAAAATAGGATGAAAATAAGATAGGGGGCTTGAAATCAAAATATGCACCAAAACTCATAGATAATAAGCCCGCCTTTTAGAAGATTAGACAGGAGATCACTTGTATTGAATACCATATAAAAAAGAAAAATGGTGAACTTTCCTCCCCTGACCTCACGCCTAAAAACGTTCTCGGTGGTTAACAGAGCGACCAGATGCCGAAAAGAACACCATCGTTTTCAAATATATTAAAATTCAAAGAACAAGTAGAAAGCTGGAAAGTCCCCAAAATAAATTTTACTGCTTTTTGCCTAGAGAACACTTTATGAAAATAAAAATGGCCTTCTAAGCTTTGACCTTGGGTAATCTAGGGTGGGTGTTATTCACATATCTTTTCAATAGTGGTGTATATATAAGACCTGTAGTTGGGACCTCTACAAAATAATAATTGAAAAGATAGGTGTCACGCTTTTCCTTTGGGCGACTTATCCAATAATCATAATCAATGTACTTTGGGAAGACCTCGAGAATGAACTTCGACGAGTACCGCTTCCGTTTTGCAAACTCATCATCATACTTTTTTAAATTAGCATCTTTAACGTAAGGTCGAAAACCCTTAATCAAAATCAATGCTATATCCTGCTGCGTTGGCATACTCAAATTATTACTTATTAACAATAAATACGAAAACTATCAAAACTCAAACACCTGTCCACATAAGACCTTTCCCGATTTTAAATTAGACACAACTAGTTGCCAAACAGCATCTTATGTCAACAACTGAATCCAGCCATAAATGGTCATATTCAAAAATAGACATATATTCGTTGTGATGTTATGTACAGCTGATAATAATTCTTAGGCTTTCTACATCCTATTATTTGAACGGGAAAATCAAATAAACTTTAAGGTAAGCAAGAGGTTATTGCTCCGCAGATAGACTGCGGGAGCCAATTAACCTTAATCTTATTAAAATGGAAGTTAGATTTGAGTTCCCAAAAAGTGAGCTAAAATAGTTCATCAATGAAAGCATAACGGAAGCCGTCCGAAATGCTCTTTCCAAACAACAAACTGAAAAGTCCAGCACCTCCGTAATGACACCAAAGGAAGTCTGCGCCTTTTTCAACATCTCACTGTCAACGTTACACGAATGGCGCAAGCAAGGTAAAATACAAGCCTATTATAAAGGCCGAAGGGTTTACTTTAAGCGTGCTGAAGTTGAGGCCAGCCTTGTTCAAGCAAAACAATAATAGTTATGAACAAGGCCAACATTCCGTCCACTTATAGATTTATATTGGCCAAATCAAATAAAACCATCAAGGAATATCATTTTGAGCAAATCGAACATGGTAAACTTCTGGTTCCCTTAAAGCTTAGGATAAAAAAACCCCATAAAAATTCAAAGGAAATTACGGTTCAATTTTTTGATAGTCCAAATTGGAGAAATTGCAGTAGGCATAAACTATCCAAAAAGCCCTTTACTAACTCTTACTCAGGCAAACGTGAATTTAAAAAGTAGAGCATCCCTATAGCAATTAGAATGGATGACAATGGCGGGTCTTTGGAACTTAGGATATTGGATAGGACGGCTAAGTCAAAAGTATATAATCATGTTTGACAATATGCCTTTTGAGACCAGAGATCAGCAAAACTTAAAACGCATATATAAAAGTCCATCATTACTGTTTTTGGAACAGTTTGCACGAGTAAATTCCATAGGCAAAGCGTACATCATCGAAAAATTTAGACATAAGAGTTTAATATTTCAGTTTGTGCGAAACTCTGAAGGTGAATTGATCAAGCCTAAAGTTAGTGGTAGCATTCACAAGTACTGGAATAATGGTTTTCCCGGGAAGGGCAATCCTAAGCTTACCGATGAACAAAGGGAGGTAGCCGATATTTGTCGGTTTCCTTGTACAACAAAAAGCCCTTTTTTTACGGGCTTTTTTCTTTCTATCCACCAATTTAATTCCGTTTTCCTTCCACAACAATGCCTTTCCAACCCATCAATGCATCGTAAGTGCCTGATTCATTTTTAATGAACTCAAAAGATTCGGCAGCTTTTGGATCCTCAAAAAACACGGTCGGGGTTTCTGCTTGTAGCTCCCCTATTTCTTCTCCTTCTTGAAATATGACAAGATGATTGTCTTTGGCCTTCACCTCCAACACCAATCCATCAAAATCGGCAAAAGTATAGTAACCCTCATACTGTTGAAGCACTTCTGCATCCAAGGCTATAGCTTTTCTGTTAATTTCCTTCGGATATTCCACAGGTTTGGCCTTTAAAAGCCGTACCATATCATCAATCGTATCAAAAAAGGGCATCTCATCATAATTGGCTAAGAGCACAAAATCAAAGTCACTCCCCAAATCACTGTAAACTTGGGCGCGTATGCCTTTAGACCCTCCGTCTTTGGCTATAATTCCATTCTCGTTTTTCAAAAACGAAGCATAGGGTTCCTGTTTTATACCGTCGAGAAACTTTTTTAAATCATCAACGGTTGAAAACAGCCGCGCCGTCCGAAACTCATCTTGCTGAATATTGTCCACATTCACCAGCGCACTATCTTTGAGTGTATGGTTTTGGGCCATATTTTTAATCCTATTTTCTTGGGTAAAAAAATGAGCACCGCTTGCATCCATCCCTAGCGGTATGAAAATTTCGTCCATTATACATTGCGCAAAGGGTTTATCATAGGCTTTGGAAACAATGTTGTACAAAATCTCATAGCCTACGTTGGAATACTGGGCATCTGTACCTGGTGCAAACAAAAGATTCTCCTTTTTGGCCAGTTCAACAATTTCATCTGAAGTTAATTGGTATTCCTGCCCCTCTAAACCCGACAATTCCCTGGGCAGTCCGGAACGATGTTCCAGCAACATTTGCAGTGTAATCTCTTTCCCTTTGGGAAAGTCTTTAAAAAAAATGTCCAAGGTCTGGTCTATGGAAAGCTTCCTTTCCTCTTCCAATTTAGCCAACAAATAATAGGTCATCAATTTGGAAACGGAATGGATATCAAACTGTGTGCTATCGGTAATGTAAGTTGAACTTTGGGGGTCATCATTCAAATTATAGGCTTTTTTTAGGAGCAAGGTATCCTTTTGATAGACCAATACCACGCCATTAAATTTTTGCAACTCCGTAAGTTTGGTAAAATAGGTATCCACAGCTTCCTTTACTGCTTCCATTTTTGATGAAAGCTGTACATCCCTTTTCCTGTCCTCAAGGCAACTTATGCATAGAAGCACCATCAAAACGATCAAATAATTCCTCATAATCAATTGGTTTGTGCAAAGAAGGCTCAACCCTCGTGAAAATAATTGTAAAAATGGAAACCTACGGGTGCCGCAACAAAAACTCAGGTAAATTTTTAAAGAACTGTAAGGGTGCAACCCCACAAACTTTTTTAAAGTCGTTGATAAAATGGGCTTGATCAAAATACCCGTAATCGTAGCTGAGCTGCGTAAGTGATATATCAGGGTTTTTGGCCTTAAACTTGACCAAATCCAATATGCGAACGGTGATGATGAATTTTTTTAAGGTATACATCACTTCCTTTTTAAAAACCTTGCCCAAATATTGCCTCGATTTGTCAAAATGTTCACTCAGTTGGTTCACCGTTACTTTTCCCCGTTTTTCATAAATATAATTGCAGAGTTCGCGCACTAGTTCAATCGAGGATGTAAATTCAAATACATTATCGCACATGAATTGCTCTGCCAACGAAAACTTATCCGATACCCCTTCGGTTTCAAAAACGGTTTGATGAAGAGACAGCAACTGCACATCTGCAATATCAACAACACCCGATTCTTGTAACGATGCAAAAAAATGAGCGTTTACCCAAGGTTGCAACTTTATCGTAAAAAAAGTAAGTGAACCCGCTGCTTCAATTCGATACGGTGGCGTTACATCGTGAATGGTAAAGACCTTGCTGCGAATTACAACTTTTTGTGGGTCCTCACCATAATAAAAAGCACCCGAAGCCTCCTTGAAAAATACAAAGTCATAACAGCAATCATCGATTACGGGAATCTGCCCCGTGCCATGATCACCCGCAAGATGGATATAGTAACATTCCCTAAAAATTTGATAGCGGGATCCTTTGGGGTGATGGGCAGTTATCGTCATTGTCAATTAAACTATGTACAAAGTCTTTATATTCCAATATATGAACTTTTTCAATTTTCCTATATCCATCCAAACCCCACATCCGTCAATTCAAACAAGACATACATCGATTACCTCTCTTTTAAGCAAATAGCAAAACTACCTTTGTCTTAAACAATTTATATTCTATGAAACCAATCAAGCTTTTTAGCATTTCCATTCTTGCACTTGGCATAAGCATGGTCTCTTGTTCTAGTGAAGATGGTACGGATGGCAAAGATGGACTAGATGGAGAAAATGGAGTAGGCTTTGATGAATTAACCAGATATGGATACATTACTCTTGAAATGGAGGGAATAAGAGTGGATGATGTACTTTTCCAAGACTCCACAGCTTTTAAATTTATACCTATTGACCCTGCTGAATTACCAATCAACAATAATGCTGACTTTGGTGGCAACACTTATTTTTTCGATATAAGGCGTTTCCTTAGTGTCCCGGATAAAAACCAAGATGACACAAATTCTTTTGTAAAGATCACATTAGAGGTTACCAATCCAGGGGAGGATTCCCAAAGCATTGACCTTTTCAATATTCAAATCAACGAATATGCAGTCGTGGGGGAACGACAACAAATATTTTGTTGTGGACGATGCTTGGCCTTTTCTCACCCCCTGAAGATGATGACATAATTAAGGATATTACCTACGACACCACCGCCAAACACCTGACCTTTTCATTCGCGTTCACCATTCCCGGAGCGGACAATGTTACAGGCAACGACCTACATATATCAGGGGAAGTGGACATCACAGCTTTGAAAGCTATATAACAATACCATAAACTACATTGAAAAAGCCCCGACCTCAAGATCGGGGCTTTAATGTTTAACTAATAGCTTTTCTTATGTCAACAAATTTCCATCCTCGTCCCATTCGGCGATGATGCCCCGCTTGCTCTGGTCCACACATTTGGCGAGCCATTCCTCGTCGTACGATACCCCGTGCTGTTCCAGCACATCCTCAGGGACACCGTCCCATACATTGGGCTGGTTCCCCTTGTAACCGATCTCCTCGATCCCGATCTTGCTCGTATAAAAGCCCGTCATGGTCAGGTTCCTTATCAAAGAGAAGAAGTTCACCTCGAAGGGGCGCTCGTTGCCCGGG